>JABJBS010000254.1 GCA_018668695.1 Deltaproteobacteria bacterium | reverse complement strand
GCCTACGGTTGTGACCTACCGCCAGAGATCAGCAGTGAGTTGACCAAGGCATTGGAGTCGAAAGACCCGCAACAAATCCATGGGGCACTCACCTTGGTTGCCGGCTATTTGAGTTACCTTGGTGATTGCAGTGTGAAGGACGGTGAGTTTGGAGCAGGCCAGGGCTACGACGATGTTCACAACATCACCGACAACCCAAGCTACGAAGATTTCCAGCATTACATGACTGGTGAGGAAAACGCGACGGCTCGAACCAACCTAGCGGCCGGTGATGTGGAGCTTATTGAAGCGGCCTTCGGTGTTGATTTGGGCATCTCTGGTAGTTCCAGCGTTCAGGATGTGGTCAATGCCGCCATGAATCCGGTGAACGATAAGTGGGCTCATGAGATACTTCACGACAGCAACAAGAGTTCAGCGGAAATCAATGCTGATTTGGCCGCCAATGGACCCACCGGTGCGATGGCTCTCGAGATATTTGGTTCCACGCAGGCAGCGGTTCAAGCCTACTGGGGTGGTCCTCTCGACTCTTCAGATCCTGATACCAAAATGAGAATGGAATTAGGTATGTCGAATGGGGTACCGGGACCAGGCTGTTCAACAGTGGCTCAAGTGGAAGATCAGATTCAAACTTGGGAAGACAAACTCAACAGCATCGGCGATGATGCGCAGCTGGCAAATGTAGACTTGCAAAATATGCTACAGAAGCAGCAGCAGACGCTGCAAATGATGAGTAATATCTCTAAGGCTCTTCACGATACCGCGATGTCGGTTATTCGTAAGATGGGCGGCTGATTAGGTTTTAAGAAACATGGAGAAGAGGGCGGGTTTTATCCCGCCCTTTTTTGTTGGCTCTTTACGTCGCTTAGTTGCCGCTTGCGTCATCTTCCGAGGCGCCGTCATCATCACTCTTTGGTTTGTCTGCTGAATCGGTGCCTTTAGGTTTAGTCTTTCCCTTGCCGGCTTCGGCTTTGAGCTCATCGATATCAATGACTCGAACTTCATCACCCGAGAGTTCAATGGTAACTTCCGCTGTGTTGTTATTGTAATCAAGTTCTGCAAGCCGCTTGTACGGGTTGGTGGTGACACGGATGGTGTAGTTGCCATCGAGTACGGTGGTTACATCAATCCATTGGCAATCAAGGCTTGCAGCATAAATATCTGCGCAGCCAGCGCTGATACCTTGGTTACTGCAGTTGTAGGTGTCACAGGAAAGACCGCTGTCTTGCCAATCCGTAAGGTCCATCACGCACCAACCATTCTTGTAGCCTACGGTTGTGATTTGCCGCCCAATGGGTGTGATAAGTTCGTAAAAAGCATAGTCCTCAAAGTGGTAGTGGTCATGGCATGAGGCGTAAACCCAATCGTCGCCGCCTGGGTATCCAATGGCGAGGTCAGCATTTCCTTGGTTGCCGACCATCGTTCCAAAGCGTAGAACCTTACGTAAACCAGGTCCGCCAACACAACCTTCTGTGATATAGCAATCGTCAGGGTCAACGTAGACATGGTCAATATAGACGGTGTCAGCCATATACTGCTCATCGATGATAAGGTCAGGCGCGTTGCAATCATCTGCAAACCCATCTTCATCCAAATCTTCGTTGGTTCCTGGGATATTGCCCGTACTGCCACCAGCGCAGACGCTGCACACATCGAAAAATGCCCCGCCGTCGCATTCATCGTTGCAATCAAGGGCGCCGCAGTTTCCGCAGAGCGCAGTGTCATTGGTAGGGCAATCGGGCTCTTCATCGTCGTTGTTGCTGACGTAGCCCATCGGCGCATCGAGTCGGCAAACCGTGATGGTTTCTTCGTCGGTTCCATAACCCAGCCCGTCGTCATCGGTATCTGGCCAGAAAACCAGTGGCCCTGGTTCAAAACAACCACACCCAATATTCTCTGAGTCTGGAATGTGGCCCGTGGTTCCTTCGGAGCAAACACCGCAGGTGTCGAGGACGGCTTCGCCAAAGCACAAGCCTTCACAGTCCTTCTCCATGTTTCGTTCTAAGCCGCTGGTTCCGCCGGCGCATGTGTCGCAATCATCAAGTCGGGCATAACCATCCCATTCGCCCATGCAGTCTTGGGCGCAGCCCTTGGTCGCATTGAACACTTTAACGGTTCCGCCTGTTTCCGGGTTGAGGTCTTCCCAAAGAATGGCCAGAAACATTTCCCAGTCACGCCCAGTTGGCAAATCAATGTTCTCGTAGCGACAGCAACCGTAGTTCCAGCTTGCCCCCGCCCAGATATATCCATTAGAGCCGACATTAATCTCACCATAACTTCTTCCCATAAAGGGGAACTGAAAAGGCAGTGTTACCTCTTGGCTGGTGTCGTCGCTAAGGTCTAGGCTCTCTGCATCTTCTGGCGTTTCGTACCATTCAAACGGAGGACCATCATCATGAAGTCCATCTTTCACATCATAACCAGCACCCGTGTAGTCGAAACGAAGTTGAGTTTTATTGGGAACGTTGATGGTGTCGAACTCGAAGGGTATCGCAAAGTCATCGCCTGGAGACTCGATGCCTATGTTGGCTGTACCGAGGCTGTGCATGCTCTTGTATTGAAATGCAATGTCACCGTTTTCGTGAAGGACTGCTTGAAAGCTAAGAGGTCCCTCACCGCTGTATGTGTAAACGTCTTCATAAGACAAAACGACCAAGCGTTGTTCAACGAAGCCACAGGACTCGCAAGCATCGGCTAAACCATTTTCATCGATGTCTATGTTGTCGTCACCGCCAGGGCAGACATCGTCGCTGTTACATACACCGTCGCCATCACTGTCATCTGGGTTGTCGAGCATACATGGGTCACAGATATCTCCGACACCGTCTCCGTCTACATCCTCCTGGTCGGCGTTGGAGTCACTCGGACAGTTATCTTCAGCATCACAAAGCTCATCCCCATCTAAATCGCCACCCACCACAAGTGGGCATGGGTCACAGGCGTTCCCGATGCCGTCGTTATCACCATCGGTTTGGTTTTGGTTGAATAAGCCAACGCAGTTATCGATATCGTCACAGATGCCGTCCTCATCTTCGTCACCGTCGGCAGTATTTGGACATTCGTCGCAAGCATCACCCAGGGTGTCCATGTCGGCATCTTCTTGCTCGGCATTTGCCACTTGAGCGCAGTTATCATTGAGATCACAAACGCCATCTCCGTCCACATCACTACAGATGGCACCGCAATCTTCAGGGCAAGTCGCTTGGCTTTCGCTTTCGTTGCATGTCCCATCGCCGCATCTGGTGGTCGCAGAATCAATTCGATCTTCGTCGATGAGCTGTGCTGCAGAGCATCCGGTTATGCATGTAAAGGAAAGAAGAAGGCTAAACGTCGCCAGCGATTGTCGTAAATTCATAGTGTTCATATTACCATCTCAGGAAGGGAGTTCGGCGTTTTTCTGGGGCATTTTTTAGATTGGTCATCATAGAAAAATGCGGCCCCCGTAGCGAATTTGTGCTCGTTGGAGTTCTTTGGGCAAAGAGCATCCTGTGGACGAGCAATCCTGTGAGACTTTTGCCCGTTCAATTAAAAAAGTAAAGAGCATCAAGGTATTTAGGGCACATAGGCGGTAGGTCTTATGGCTACGTTTCCTTACAATTGTGGCCGTTCCAATATGTATGCGGGAAGCCAGCTTCGGGATTGACGAGGTCGTTGTCAGAATGAGTGGCCCACTGAGGCGCGCAGGCTTGGGATTTGGAGCATTTTGACCGCATGGGTGGGAGAACCGTTATAACGCGGCGCGTATACCTAAGGGCGCGATCTAAGAGTGTTTAAACCAGATTGCTCCCCGCTGAAGTCGTTGCTACGCTCCTGCGCTGTACCGCATTTTAACCAGAGATGGATCGAGTGGGTACGGTAGGGGGACAAAACGAAAGACGAAGTATTCAACACGTGGCCGCATTTTGTTGCAAGGTGGGAATTAGCACAATTCCTGCCGCGGCCAACGCTTTCGTTATTGGGGATACAATCAAGCTAAAGGAGACCACTTATGTCGGTCAGTTCAGTCAGGGCAGAAATGTCTCGTGTCGTACGAGAGGCCTTTGAAAATAATAATGGTGAGATCGATGCCGATGGAATGAAGTCTGTTATCGATGAAGCCAAACGCTTTCGATTAGGATCACGTGAAGTTGAAGCAGTACTGCAGCCTGGCGCTTATTTAGATGGCGTTGATTTAGGCGGTATTCGGTTTACGGCTGAGGCATATAAGTTGGCAGAGAGCCTCGCCTCCGATCACGGTGTTGAGCTTTTTCCTGAGCTTCCCAATGCAAAACCCACAGCAGCAGCCCCGCGTCCCGATGCGCCCAGTGCAGCTTCGTTGCGCGATAATTTCAATGCGGCGATGGCCAAAGGGAAAGATTTAGGAGACATCAAGGACTGGTCGGTGGATACCGCCGGTGCGAATGTAAAGTTCTCAACCAATTCAGCCGGACGAAGCTGGCCAGCTTTGGTTTTAGATAAACGAGAATTTAAAGATCCGGGTGCCCGAGATATCGTTAAAGATAATGCCGATGCGTTCAAAGGTGTGAAGACGGTTGAAGACTTCAAGGCAGCTCTTGATGGTGTTCTTGAAAAAGAATCGGCTTACTTTACTGCCGAGGGCGTTGATGTGAAGAACCCAAATGAGAATTTTGGAATTCGAAATATTCGTCGTAAATCCTTTGTTGATTCTCTCCATAACCAAGCCATTGGGATGACGGATCTCAGTGGTGCTGACGCCACAAAGGCTAAAGGCCTGGTTGAAGGGGCCTCTATCAGTTTGGTCTCTGGGGTTGATTACGACATGAAGGTGGGAAGCCACACGAACTACTGGCCCTACTGGGACAACTATGCACCGCCGCTGGAGAAGATGCTTGAGCAAACGGAAGAGGGCAGCGATGCTCATTTTCAAATCAAGAACCGGCTGAGAGATATTTACCGGCGTAAGACCCACAAGAATAGCTGGGGACGCTCAATCAATGAACGTAATTTTGAATCGAGTATTCGGCTCGCACTTGTTCACAACCCGCAATACACGAGTGGTTCCGGGCACCGTGTTTCCGTTAAAGAAGGAAGCACACCATTTGCGCCCAAGTACGAACTCCTTACCGTGAAGGCGAGTGGTCTTCCGGAAGGGATGGAGAAGTACGCAGGTCTGCAGATTGTTCGCGACAGCGATGCAGGCAACACTTTACGCTTCGATTATATGGGCGACGGTGATTCTGAGCAGGCGGTACTGGCCAAGAGTATGGTGGGTAAAGCCATTCCCGAAGAGCTGAAAGCCCATATCGATGCGAAGGAGCTGTCTAAAGATGATTTAGACGGCTTAACGATGCGAGATTTCGTAACCGGCGAAAAAGCTCGAAAAAATATTTCGATGGATTGGGACAGCAATGGCTCTATCAATGTCGCCGAGATTAGCATCGGTTGGTGGGGGCACTGTCACAACGAAGCTCCCTTGAACGCCATGGATATTGACCCCAGTAAAGATGTGAAATTTTACCGGGCCAATCGCGGCGTCGATGCCGAGAAAGCTCTTAGCACTTACTCCACCGATGATGCCTGGGATATCGCCGGGGCATTCGTATCAGATCACGAAGGCCGTCCCGAGTGGGCTGTGGCTAGCACAGGACGTGCGACACACAGCGTCGACGATACTGAGTTTGTCGGTTCACGTAACGATGGAAGCCATGCTTTGGCATTGCATTTACCCGGAGGACGAAAGCTTGAAGTCGATGCCGAAGTTAAGAAGCTCACGAATGCCGATGGTGATGGATTGAACCCGAAATCTATCTTTAGGGAAAACCTAGAGAATGAAGATGGCTCATTCAGTAGCAATGGCCAGCACCTCTCTACCGAAAAGGGCGATTCGATTACCATCGATGTGACCAAGCACTCAATGAGCTTGGATACGGAGTATTATACATTTGGTTCAGATGGTTACCCGGTCAAAAAGACGGGGTCTGTCACACTCGACCCAACGAAAGATGAGTTTGTGAAGCTCTCCGAGGATATGTCCCGAGACCGGGGCGGACTTGGTGGCACCATTACTGAGCACCACTACAACGCGAAGACAGAAGAATATTTCAGTGTGACCAAGACGGTGGGCGAGGATAATAACTTTGAACCCAAGGAGACGACTCGCTCTGAGCCCGTCTCAGTTAGCCAGCTAACGCATACAACGGAGACGGAGTATGACTCACCCAAGGAGATCTATGAGTTTTTTATGGATAATCCGGGCATGGCTAAAACCTATGACACGACCTCTGGGAAGGCCGTTTGGAACTACCCGGTTAATCGAGAAAAGCTGGATATGACCAACGAGGTGGTTAAGGAAGAAAACGGCCGGGATTTTACCTACCGAACTTTCAATCTTGCTTACGAGACCATGGGTGGACCGAATAAGAGTCAAAAGTTTATTTTGAAATACAATGAGGCTGGAAAAGTCGTCGACAGTTGCGCCTTGGATCCAATGCCTGATTTTGCCTATCGAAATGACCACTGGGAGTCAGCTCCGGTTACAACCGACAGTCAAGGTCGCACGGCATTCAACGTGATGGCACTCGATAAGGGCTACTTGTTGAGCGAAGGTGGGAATAGTTTTGACGATATCGTTACCGATATGTGGCACACGCAAGCAACGCTTCTTTATGCTTCCCTCACCGATGAGACTCCAGAGGGGCATGCATTTATTTTTCAAGCTCAAGATGGGAAAATCATAAGCTTTGAAAATCAAGAAGATTTCAATGCCGCGGTAGAAGCGGACAAGAGTCTACGTTCATCAGAAGCGGGCCAGTAAAAGCTTGACCACGAATAAGCTTAAATTTCGAGAAGAGGATTGAATGATGCAAGATAAAGTTCTTCACAACACCTTAAGCCAGCGAATGAAGTCTTTCTATGAAGAGTATTTCGACCGCGCACCTGAAAATCGTTTTGAATCGTTTTTGGCAGGAGGTCATCGGTCTTTGCCAGTGATGCTCGATTGTTTAGAGAGCGATGAAGCAGACGCGGAAGCACGCACGGATGCTTTGATTGCGATTGGCCGAGTATTTGAAGCAAATGGCCCAACCGCTGATGCATTGGATATGGTGGTTCACCACGCTAAGCGTATGGCGGATGCCGGCATGACGGCTGAACGTCAAGCGGCTCTTTTCGCGATTGGGCGTTCACGGGCGGAGAGCTTGATTAAAAGTTTTTTGCCGCTGATTGACTCAGACACGACCGAAGCGATCAACATTGGTTGTCGTATTATGGGCTATGCGCGATGGGGTGGTGCGGTCGACGCCATTTCCAAAGTAGCTTCTCAGAAGGATCCCAAAACGCTCCACGCATCTACATGGGCGCTTGGTGAAATTGGTGGTGAGGCTGCCGTTAAGGCTCTTTTGGATTTACTGAACGATGAAGTATCGCTGGAGCATGCATTGGATGGTCTCACAGCTGCGACGCCGCTGGCTGCCTTGGAAGCTATGGTGGGTCTATTGTCTCACGAGAATACAAAGATTCGCTTAAGCGCTATGATCGGTGTTCGGTCCGTGGTGGTTGAGCACAAGGAGACGCTTTTGACTAAGGGGGCCGATTGGATGTTGAACGCCTTGAATAAGGCGGTTGAAGACAGCACGCCTCCAGTCGGTGTTTTTGCTATGCTTACCCTGGCGGAGCTGGGTCGAAAGCTAGATAAAGAAGCGGCGTATCGAGTTCTCAATATTCAAGGGCGGCCCGAGCAAGCTTCGGCAAATTAAAGTCTTCAAAGTAGAATAGATTGAGAAGCTCTCGTTGGGACTACGCCAACGGGGGCTTTTTTTTTAGAGACGCGAGGGTGCGAGGTGCATCTGTTTTCAATTTTTGACCATCTAGCATGGGCCTTATGAGCCATTATCCGTTACAAGGCAGTTAAGATGAAAAGTCAGACTGCCTTAGATCCCCAACCCACTGTCCTCGATGGTACCGTTGGAAAAATTGCCTATGCGCAAGCCGGCACCGAAGGGCCTTGCTTGATTTTAGTACACGGCTGTCCCGGTTCGCGTTGGGACTTTCGGTGGTGGCTCTCTGAGTTGAGTCAGTGGGCGCGGGTAATTGTAGTGGATATGCCAGGCTATGGAGATGCTACGCCTACCCAATTTCCCGCCACAACTGCTGGCCGCACCGCCTACCTTTCGGAGGTTTTGGATACACTGGATATCGACAAGGCATTTGTAGTCGGTCATTCATTTGGAGCCACTGCGGTTGTGGATTTTGCCCTTCGTTACCCTGAGCGAGTTAAAGCCATTGCTCTCTTGGCTCCAATCGGGCCCAGGATTCATAAAGGCCTTAGAAGGTTTAAGGCTCGAGGCCTTTTTCACCGTCTCGCTAAAGTTCCTCGCTTTGGTGAACGAGCCATTTTAAAGCTCAAAAATGGAATGACACGCTCGGGTTTTTCAGAATATCTGACGGTAGGTGAAATTATTCGTATGTTGGATCTTTTGGCCGACTTCGATTTTGAAGCCTACGCCCAACAGCTCACACAACTCGATGTTCCTGCGTTCGTCGCCCATGCTATCGACGATCCACTCATTGAAATGGGCATTGTTGAAGAGCTGGTGAATCGATTGGGAAGGCCTCGCTTTCATGTCTTGGCCACAGGAGGTCATGCGATACAGAAAACGATGGGCATCGAGCTCAGCGAATCTCTCAGGAACTGGGCCCAGGAACACAGCGACGCTTAAGCCTACCTGAGAGAGTAAATATCGATGATGAGATGTCGTTTATTTCCCTACAAAAAGAGGCTTAGAGCCCCAGGACTCGGTGGATGCGGTCTAGCCGATTGGCCTTCGACACGAAGACATTGATAAGGTTTAGCAATTATTAGGATTTATCAGTCCAGAGAGGAAGTTATGTTGGGGGCAGGTGGAACCATTCGTTGGCGAATAACCGTTGGAACGTCGCTCTTATTCGGAGCAACCCTTTTGACCACGCTTCTTGTGGTCAATTTCATGCAACGTAACAGCGCCGATAAAAATCTCGAGTTGGCTGAAAAGAATATCATTACGAGCATGGATCGTAGTGGGAAGATCCTTACCCACAGTCACGGCTTGGTGATGGGTCAGTGGCTGGCCGATGAGGCGAATGAAGAAATCCAAAGTTTAGTTGCCTCAGCGGTCAAAGACGATGGGACGCTTTTGTATGGACTCGTTGTGGATGCAGACAGCACTGTGGTTGCGTTCTCCCATCCCCAAAATGAGACAGGTGATCCTGATGATGATGAAACGACGCTTGCCGAAAGTATCGAGGCACTTGGAGCGCCGGGTGAAGAAAAACGCGAAGTAAAGCTGGGTACCAATCGAGTATTTGAATATTCGAGGGCGATTGAGGCAGATGGAGAAACAGTAGGCTACATTCGCTATGGCTTTGATAATAAAGCTGTTGTGGCGGCCGTTGAGCAAGAACGAGAGCGCCAGTCTGATTCCCTTAATTTACTGCTCTTAACTCTGATAGTCATCACCTTTGCAGGCCTGGGAATAGGCTGGATTGGCAGTGGGAAACTGGTAGACCAACTTGTGGCTTCGCTCAATGAGATGGTTGATACGGTCCGTGATATTGCAGAAGGTGAGGGTGACCTCACTCGGCGAGTTGCAACGGATGGCGCAGGAGAGATCGGTGAGCTTGCTACATGCTTTAATACCTTTCTGAATCATTTGCAGGTTTTGATTCGCGGAGTCGGTGAAACAACCATGACTCTTGCAGATGCATCTGGGAATCTAACAGATACTTCAAACTCGATGACTCAAAATGCTTCGATAACCTCGGAACAAGCAAGTCAGGTCAATGCTTCGGCGTCGCTTGTAAGTGATAGCAGTCAAAATGCGGCTGCGGCGGCTGAGCAAATGCAGTCGACCATTGGAGAGATTGCCCGAAACGCGAACCAAGCAGCAGATGTTGCGATGATGGGTGTACAGACCGTCAGCGATGCCAATCAAACGGTTGAAAAATTGGGAGAGAGCAGTGCTGATATTGGTAAAATCATTAACGTGATTACATCCATCGCCGAGCAAACCAATCTCTTGGCTCTCAACGCCACCATTGAGGCGGCGCGTGCGGGGGATGCTGGTAAAGGCTTTGCGGTTGTTGCATCTGAGGTTAAAGACCTTGCGGGCGAGACCGGTAAGGCAACGACTGAAATCAGTCACCGAATCGAAGCTATTCAAAAAGATGCTTTAGAGGCCATGACAGCCATTGGTCATATCAGTGCCGTCATTAATGAGATCAATGAGTTGCAGGGAAGCATTGCAGCAAGCGTTGAGCAACAAAGTCAAACGATGATTACGATGACCACCAGTGTGCACGGTGCCGCGGAAGCGAGTATGGCGATTACGGAGAATATCAGTGTGGTCGCAGAGACGGCAGCGTCAACGATGTCTGGAGCCGAGCAAGCCGGAGGAGCATCGGAAAGTCTACGCGAGATTTCTTTCAAGATGGACGACTTGATTGAGCGCTTCAAATACGAGTGATTTTATCGGCACCGTTTGAGGATAAAGATAGTCATATCGTCATTTTGAATTGCATTTTGCGCGAATCCCGCAATTTCTTCCACCAAACCCGAGACCATTTTCTCAGCGGAGTCGTCTCGATGTTCCATTAAGTATTGAACGACTCGGTCTTCACCAAAGAGTTCATTTTGTTCGTTAGGGTACTCGAAAAAACCATCACTCATCACAGCAAGAAAGTCTCCCGCTTCAAAGACAAACGGTTTGGGCGGTGTGAGGGGAGCGTTCTCTAGAATCCCCAGCGGAACAGTTGAAGCATCAAGGGTATCGTGTGACTTGTCGTTGTAATGGAAAAACAACAACGGACCTTGGCCCGGTGCGTGGTATTCGAAACGATTGGTTTTACCATCTAAAATCCCCACGATTGCCGTGATAAAGCGACTGGTACTCAAATCGGCAGCGAGCTGGTTGTTGAGGTGTTTGACAATGTCATCCAAGCTCGCGTCAAAACGAATGGCCATGCGAATCATTGAACGCATTTGCGTGACGGATAAGGCAGGACCTATGCCATGACCGGTAGCATCGCCCAGTAGTAAAAGCGATCGAGAAGCATCCAGAGAGACTGCATCGTAAACATCACCTCCTGTTTCATCCGCAGGCCGGTTCCAGGCAGCGATGTCATAGCCTTCGACTTCTGGCATCTGTTTTGGGAAAACATCTTGCTGAATTTCCCGTGCGACCATGAGGTCATGGTTTCGTTTTTGTTGGGTCACATAGTCTTGGAGCCATCGGGTTCTCTGTAGAGCCACAGCGCATTGTGAGGCCAGGACCGAGGCAACTGCGCAGTCTCCGAAATGAAACACTCCGTCGCGTTTATTCAGCACCTGCAAAACGCCGACCAGTTCTCCGTTGACGCCGATAAGTGGAATCGCGATTAGACAGCGAGAAACGTAGCCGGTCGCTTTGTCGATTTCTTGATTGAAACGCTCATCTGCATAGCAATCTGTAACATTTACAATTTTTTGTGTGGTCGCGCATTCACCTACGATACCCACACCTTGAGGGACGCGGATTTCTTTGTTGCCCGTGGCGACACGTGAGACCAGTGAGTCGGTGCTCATCTCGTAGAGAAAAACAGTCCCACGCTCAGCATCTAAAACATCTCTGGCAAGGTTAATGACTCGCTCAAGCATGGCATCTAAATCGGCTGCTGCGCAGAGTTGTTTGGTGACGCTTAAAATCTTCCAAAGCTCGTCGGTTGAAAGATCAGGTGTTTCAGTTTCTTGCATGCGTACAGCCTAAAAAAAAGCCGAGGTGCTTACAAGTACCTTGAATCAATCGTTTACAAAGATGGCCTCTTGCATGGCTTTTGTGCTGATTTTTTGGGTTTCACCGTGCAAAGAGTAGGTGGCATCAATGCTGATCTCTTGCCGGAAAAGCCAGGGATTGGTGAAGAACGTCCTGACAATGACTCTTAGGAACCAATTGAGTTGTTGGAGTACATCAATCCGGTTGATGGGTCGCTCGCGGGTAATGGTAGCTTTGAGTTTCAGTTTGGGATCTTGGGAGGTAACTTCAAAGGCTGTAGGTATGGAGTAGCCACTTTCCTCGTCTTTTTCGAAAGCGGTCGCTTTCAGCACAGCTTTATCGGTGGCATGTAGAATTTTACCACCTTTAGCCAGCACAAGCAGCGTGTAACCCTCTGGCATATCGTCGCTCGGCTCAAATCCGCCGATAATCAAGGACGTTTCGCCGTCCATAACACGGATGCGATGCCAGATTTTACTGTAGACGTGCAGTGCAACATTCTGAGCAAGGTGTTCAACAATGGCGCGGCCGGTGAGCTGGTGCCACTTGTTGTTGATGCGTATTCTACCAGTGGCCACTGAGTTGATGTGGGGCATATTATAGCCGAGTTCATCTTTACGCTCAGAGTCAAGGTAGACCAGTGGCGGGTTAAACCCGGGAGCTGTGCGTTTCATAACCATATCGATGGCCAAACGGTTCAGGGTGGCTTTCATGCTGATGGTCTCTCCATCACCTACCCAGGTAGCTTTGCCGCAATGAAGTTCGAGCTTATCCGTCTGCCCTTTGAAATGCTTCCCCTTGAGTTGGAGGGTTTCAACATCCGAGTGGCCATCGGGGGTAATAATGGCGATGTTTAATCCGCAGGTATTGTCACCAATCCCCATATTAGAAATGACGAAGTTTGCGAAAATGTGAAAGCCGTCATCGGTTTTCCAGTAAGCGTTCCAGGTTTGAAAATATTGCTCACGGGGGCTGGGCCGATACGCAGCATCTTTCATATCGAACGCGTCGTTGAGCGCGGCACCGCTGGGAAGCGTGGGCTTGATCAGCGTTAAGCTGGATGCGGAACTAATGGATAGTGGAAAGAGGCTAAGCATCAGAATGCTTGCCAGAATTTTTAAACTTGAATCAAAAGTCTTCAGTTGCATTGCCCTGCTCGTTTACGGCGAGTCCAATTTTACCCGCATCCCATGTGGCCGGGGGAACGTAGTACATCAGATAGGAATCGCCAACCCTGATATTACTTACCTGTGTTTGGCCACCTTCTAGAATGGGGTTATATGCAAATCCCTCAAAGCTTTGTCCATCCCACGAGGCCGCAAAACCAATTTTATCTGCAGTGCCATCACTGCCCGTGAAGAGCAAGCGGTAGAGGGTACGGCCGGTGCCAGACGTTGCTTTTTTTACTTCAGGTTCCCGATTTCCCTCTTGATTCCAGCAAGGCGCCTCGTTCCCGCTGCTCTCGGAGCAGTTGATATTGGGTCTAACGAGAGGTCCCCACTTCTCGAAGGCTCCGGATTCCCCGAGTTGCCCGCCGGCGATTGTCGTAGGCACATTTGGCGCTGAACGTGCGGTATAATAGATTTTGATGTGGTCGTTCTCTAGGACCAGAGAAGGGGAGCTTATGCCTTCGGCTTCAAATGGTTCGGTGGCTTCGATGACCGGTGAGTCTCTCCAGACAAAAGGACCTTCAGGGGGGCCATCGGCAAGATATATAGCGCCCGGCTGGCCAGCCAGTGCTGCCATCACACAGGTGCTTTCGATACAGCTTAGGGAAGGGGAGCTTAGAATCCCGCCAGTACCTGCAGGGCTTTCGGCGACCACGTTCGATTCTCCGAATGAGGTCCCTCGGGTTTGTGAGGTGAAGAGCAAAATGGTTCCTGTGCCGTCCCACGAAGTTGAGTGTACGTAGAGGTAGACCAGTTCGCCGACCAAGACCGTCGTGGGTTCGCCAAAAGTTTGAGATGATGAAGAGGCGGGAGCCAAGACGATATCGGTTGGTGGTTCACCGAGCGATGCATTTTCATACTCCATGATACCGCGGTTGGGTAATGCGTCGCCGCCCCCCTCCCGGCCGCCCAGCTGGGCGCAGGAAAGTAGAAGGGTCGCTAGAGAAATGGATATCAGTGCGGTGTTAAGATTCAAAACTGTACTCCTAACGTCAACGAGGAGCCGAGGATAACACCTGAGATGGTATAGTCTCCAATCAGGTCAGCCGGGCTGTCTTTGTTATAGCTGCGATTTTGCATCCATATTGCTTGAAACACCCAATCGAGCTCCAGAGGCGATTCAAGAACGGGTCGCAAATCGAGTAACTCAAGACCCAGCCCGATACTGGTACCGTGTTTGTGGCTGTCTGCGTAATTCGTGTTTTGAGTTTGGTTGGGTGCAGGGCTGGGTTCAAAGAAATAGCCAACGCGTGAAAGTAAGCGAATCTTTTCTCCATGTAGGATTTCGTTTTCCAGTCCCAGCCGTGCAATCACAATATTGCTGAAGTTGGGATCTTCAATAACCGCCGTTTCTGGCAGTGCCATTTCAGCAGCGCCGGTATCGAGTTCCATCGTGATGATAGATGCGGGTGCCTTAAATGCACTCCACTGAAGCCAGGTAATATCTGCCGTAAGTAGCCAGGTGCCTGCATCATACTCCAAGCCGGCACTGACTTGGCGCGGAGAAAAGAGGTTGGTGCTAAGTGATGAGAGCGCCAGTCGGCCATTTTCAATCAATTTCTCTTCGCTGGAAGAACCACTGCTGGTGACATCGAAGTCAGCTGCTACGGTGAGGTCGAGATCGAGCTCAAACATTTCTCGGTACGTGAGACCCAGACTCCACCGAGAATTGATTTTCCAATGCATGGAAAATGTAGGGTAGCGAACCGACTCAAATGCCACATCGATGCCACCTATTAAGACACTATCGTCTGGATCTGTAATGCTAATATCTCCCTCCAGCATCACCGTACCGCGGGTATTGGTGAGGTAAGTAAGCCCTCCACCAAAACTTAAACCTTCCCAAGGTTCCCAAGCGAAGCTTGTGGTGATGACAACACGTTGCGGCCGATTATCGTAAAGAACAAAGCGGGGTTGCATTTGAGCCAGGGAGCGTATTCTGGTGATTCGGTCATCCGGTAAAAAGAAGCTAAGCGAAACGGCAAAGGATTGGTCCAAGAGTCGCTTGGGCAGCGTGACCCCGGTGTAGAGCCCGCTGACTCGGTCAACGCCAAGGTTGCCTTCGTTCATATAGAGTTCAGGCTGAATGTATATATATCCCAAATCGAGCCGAAGCCCTGGTATTTTGGTGAGGGCAGCTGGGTTGTAATAGTTGGCACTGGAGTCTTGAGCTGAAGCCGTTCCTGCACCGCCTAAAGCAATGATCCGCGTGCCAACGCCAAAGGCGTCAAAGGGGTTCGCTTCGGCATGCAAGGGCATCAAAAACAAAAGAAGTAAAAGAGAGAGCTTTCTCAAAACTGAACCCCCAACTCCGCCGCCCAGAGGAAAATATAACCACGGTGGGAGATAGATGGATAGCCGGGGTTAAGTGGTTCTTGGTCAGCGAGCGCAGCGTCTTTTTGATGGGTTCGTGGGGTTAAGGCATGAACCTGCCCTGCAAAGTCTAATGTGAAATCATTGTATCCAATTCCCAAACCAGCACCGAGAATATGACGGTCATTGGAGAGGTAGTTGTGGAAGTCTGTTTGTTGCGGGGCAGGGCTGGGTTCGAACGTATAGCCAAGCCGCGGTTCCCAGAGGCAGCTCTTCCAGTTGATGTGGGCCTCAATACCAGTGTGGAGAACGAGTGTGTCCTCGAAGGCAGGCTCAGGCTGAGCGGGGTAAGTTTCTGAGGCCGCAGGGTACTCGATGGGGTTTTCGAAGTTCGACCAGCCTTTGTAGGTTGCAGCGAGCGAGAGCGAGATGAATTCAAGTCCATGGTAAGAAAATTCTACGCGAGCTTGATGTGGGTCGTATTGAGCCGTTCCGGCGATATTAAGCGGTGGAATGGGAATCTCAACAGATGTGCCAAGTTCGGCTGTGACCGGGATGCTGTACTTTGCCAAAGATTCGCCGCGCCAACTTAGTGCAAATTTAAAATCCCAGTACGGCCCCACCAACACTCCAACCACGGGAGCAAAGTGTGCAATGAGAGAGTCTTGTACTTGGGCTGAAACTTCGCCCGTGATGCTGGGTCCAGCATCAATGGAACCTTCTAGAGTAGCGAGGGCAAGGGCTCCGACACCGATGGAGAGCTTATCAAGAACACGTATCCCTAAAGCCAATTGAGCACTCAATGTTTGGGCTCGTGTCTCAAGCAGTATGAATGACGGCTCGGAGGGCTTTGCGGTTCTTGCCAGTAAGATGGCGCCCTGGGGTAAGACGAATCCAAAGCCAAGGCTGATTCTGTTGGCCAGTGCGCCGCCGAAAGGTAAGGGAATGCCAAAACCAAGAATGAGCGCTGGACTGCTTTGAGTTGGACGATTCAAACCATCGATTCTCAGATCAAATGATGCGTATTGGAAGGCAATGGAGAAGCTGGGAGCAGTTGCAAGGGTAAGCGCGGCCGGGTTGTAATAAACGGCGGAATGTCCCCTTGCACTGGTCGCAATGGCCCCGCCAAGCGCTGCGCCTCGGGCACCATAACCAAAGAGGTCCAAAGCACTTCCATGGGCATTAAGAGGCGAGAATAGAGCCATCAGGAGGCAGACTGTGATGGTGAATTTTGAGCGCTGGTAGGACATTGAGTGATGCTTCGCCTTGGCTGATATCGTAAGGACCTCACTTAAAGCGTCCTGCATGATCAGGGCCGAAGCAAGAGGTTTATGGTGTTAAACCTCGTTCTGTCTCGAGCTGATCTTCAGGAACCCGCAGCCCTAATTTTGTGAACTGTTCGGGTGAGATTTCCTCGATGTATTTCCGAGCGGCTCGTCCTTTTAAAGATGTAATGAATTCGGCGCCAAGGATGACGGCGATGCCACCAACAATGTCCCTTAAGCCCTGGAAAAGCAGCATGTCCTCCACTTCGCCTGAGCTTAGCTTCGCCAAGTCCTCTCCGAAATAAACGCCTTCAAAGAGAGCAGCTGCGAGAATACCGGGCCATCCACCGGCAAAAATACCGAGGCACATGGCACCTACAGGAATAGAGAGCCGGATCATCCCACCAATAGCCTGCATCGCTCCGCCGGCCATGGTGAGCAATGATTGATGAATGCCCTCGGAAGCTATGGCGCGAACAATGATTTGTTTCGACTTAAGGACGATATGGTCTCCGAGTAGTCGTGGGCTATCGACCAATACTGCGACCGCTTGAAATGGCATAAAGATTGCCGAGGCAAGAACCTTGGCGAATCCTCGACCGATTCGTCGTTCGACAAAAATCTCCCGAAAACCGGCAATGATTCCCCGCTCGCCGCTTATAGCACGTTTAAGACCAGCGAAACCTTTGAGCGGTTGGGGTGATT
>JABJBS010000253.1 GCA_018668695.1 Deltaproteobacteria bacterium | reverse complement strand
TCAGGACGCCTTAATATTTTAGACCGAGATACCTTCAAGGTCCTCGGCGCTATCCATGCCGGCTATGGGTTGCGGTATGGGTTGATTACTCAAAACGGCAAACAACTGGTCCTGAGTTCCAACAGCGGAACTTATTCATTTGACACGGCGGAGCTTGCTAGGCGGGTTAGCCAAAGCCAAGGCGGTCAACCGTGAACACACCGCCCCCGCTACCCAGCCCCACCCAAAAGCCAGCAGCTGCGCGCCGGTCGTGGGTGAAAATTTTCGGTTGGTATCTGATGACTCTGCTATTGACGGGCACCCTCTCGAGCCTTCTACGAGAGCGCGGAATGTCGTCACTGCCGAGTAACATTATAGGAATGACACTCTTTATATGGGGTCTTGCCGCTCCCCATCGCCAATCTACTTTTCTAAACTTACCCCAACGGATCTGGCTTCAATCCACAAATACTTTCGCCAGAAAGCTATGGTGGTTAAGTATTACCATATTGGCCGCTTTACCTCTTTTGCGATTATACCAATTCGCAAATCCGCCGAGCGATACGGCTTTTAATCACGGCCTTGGCTTTGTTGCCCAGCTCTCTTCTTTAAGTCTCGGACTGCTCATCGCAGGAATTCAGCTCTTGGCGGATCCCGTGGTCCTCCTTATAACCGCTGTATCCATCACTCTTCTCCTCTTATTGATAAGACGACAAAACCAACGCAACGGGCAATTGCCCGCTTGGTCCTATGGCATCCTAATCCTCGGCCTACTGGCCGCCAATGCTACGCTCGACATGAACCCCGACCTATTTCTTACACAATGTGTGATTACGTTTTGCTTCTTAGGAAATGCTCGGGGAACAAAGCATGGACCGGCCCTCGCCCTAAGGGGAATCTACTTAATCGGCGGAATCTGCTCGATTGTCTATCTTGAACATCAAAACACTGGACACGCAGCAAGTGCCGCAGGTGTTTGCTTTCTTGTTTTTGCGTCCTTTATTGCAAGTGGCATCCGGACCCAAGTTCTAGAACGAAAGGTCACCTGGATTTTCCTGAGCGCTGCAATCACCCAAGTTTTTGCAAGCATGCAGCCCCTTTTATTTACGCCAGCGGGTTCACCCTACCTACTCTCTTCGAGTGCTGCCTACGGGTATTGTGAAGACCCTGCATCGAATCATGTTTGGATGACTTTTCCCCGATGCAGCGCTTTCCCACGTCACCGTAACGAAGCGCTCGCCCACGAACAATGTCGCGGTGGAACCCTTGAAGCGTTTGACTTCAATGATAGCCCGCCCACTCTCTACGCCAAGCACGCTCCCTTCTCCCCCAATTTCTTTGGTCGCCTCGAACAACCCATTTGCCTGGAGGAATCTATTATCGTGGGAATGACCGACGTGATGCTCGATGCGAAAAAGCACGGCGGCTCGACCATGGTGGTAAAAAAACTAAGCGGAGAAGTTTCAAATAAGCACGTATTCAGTTCAAACGTTGGGCATACCGTCGCTTGGGACAACTGGAGCAGGCGCTTGTTTGCTGTGGACGAATTCTCGAGTCTGGCGCAATTCTACTCGCCTGCAACCCATCAGGTTGAGCGCTTTGGACAATCACTTGATAACGAGTCCCTCACACTTGATGGCCGGCCTCTATCCCAGAACCGGCAAAGTATATTTATCTCAGAGCACTACTTTGGCGATGAGGTGATAGAGTTCAACCTTGAAGACGGAGACGAAAGGTCTCGCTTCCTTCACAACAATGGCGGAGGCTGGGCTGCCACCGTAGACGACAACGCAGCCCTGCTCTTTATCAGTGGAATGTGGAGTCTCGATGTTTTTGACCTTCGTAGCGGCGCTCACCTAAAACGTCACCGCACTGGCTTTGGTGCACGCGCGGCCATGGTATCAGCAACTCAAGAGCGGGTTTACTTACCTTGCACACTCTCGGGGACCATTCGTGTCTTTGATAGACAAACACTCAAGTTGGTCAAAGCCGTACCCGTCGGGCTAGGTATTCGAAATTTACACTTGACGCAGAATGAGACTGAGCTTCTCGGTTCGAACAGTGGTGGCACACTCTTATGGGACCTTAACCAACTGCCTTAAGTTGACTAGCCGTAAAACCCTGGGCAATTCAGACAGATCTTAGAGTAGGCCCCCGCCAAATGTTCCTCGCGAATTTGATGAGCGGCATCACCATTAATGATGTCCAGTGGATTGTCGCCCACTTCTAGTTTGCCATAGGTCATGGTTTGACCCATATCCACACAGCAAGGGCTCACAGTTCCATCCCACGCTATCGTAGCGCTGCGGAACATCGTTCGGCATGCACTGGTTCGAACTTGTTGTGTAACGGCCATGTGAGGTTCAAAATTGATAAAATCTACGCGGTCAGCCCATTCCTTCTTAACCGCTTCATTTTTTGTCTCGTAACCGTCTACCTTCGTGACGTTTAGACGAATTCGCATATTTGATTTGGAATTACGGCGCAGCTTTAAAAGAGAATTCAGATTACTTGCTACCGCCTCGTAAGAGGTACCTCGAATCTTTTCAAAATCAGCTCCCACCCCCTCCATGGAAACTATCAACTCAGACAAATCTGCCTCAATCAGCGCCATGCGCCGTCGTGCATCAAGGAGCGTGGCATTCGTGTACATGCACACATGAATTCCTCGGCTTCGAGCCACCCGAATCATATCGAAGATCCCGGTGTGAGCCATTGGCTCTCCGTTCCACGTTAATACAATCGCGGACAAGTCTGGCAGACCGTTTAAAATACTTTTATAAAGCTCCAACGACATCATTCCACGAGCCATTGAGTCATTATTCTGAGGCGTACAATGGCTACAGCGCAGATTACAGATATTGGTCGGCTCGATGATAAGCCCCTGCACCTTGTGCACCGCGGTGGTGCCCACCATACGATTCCACTGATTCCGCAACTCTCCCCAAGCATTTCGGTAGCGTGGAAAATACTCGTAAAGACGCCAAGCCAAACGCGGGTCTTCAGGGAAAACGCGCCCGACCAGTTCATACAAAAGCCGCAACGGTAAGTGGCTTATTATTGCACTCGATTCACTCATGAAAAGACATCGTAACAATGGAGTCCCGCTACGTGCAATGATAACAAGGACCCATGAGTGCGCAGCTAAGAGAAGACCCAAAAGTCGCTTTGTCGACGGAACTCTCCGTGGTTATTCCCGTTTTTAACGGTGCCGCGACAGTTGGGCGGGTTGTTCGAAGCATTCTCCAGACTTTTCCTGACAAAAAACTTGAGATTCTTCTCGTCAATGACGGCTCAACCGACGACTCAGCCCTAACTTGCAGTGGACTGGTAGATAAATTCAAACCCCAAGTACGCTATCTTGAACTCGATGGTAATCATGGTGAGCATAATGCGGTTCTGGCCGGCCTGAATCACGCCAACGGAGCGTGGGTTGCTGTCATGGACGATGATGGCCAAAACACATCGGCAGCGCTCAAGCAGCTTTACGACCACGCCCAAACAGCCGATGTCGAAGTTGTTTACTGCGGCTACAAAGAGCGCAAGCACAGTCTATTTCGTCGCTTGGGCAGTCTAGCGGCTCAGAAGACGTCGCAATTCATTCTTGGAACACCGCCCGAAGTTTATCTCTCTAGTTTCAAAATAATGAAGCAAACCCTCGTTCAGAAAATCGTTCACGATGCGCCCGCCAACCCCTATATCGACGGGCTTGTATTCCAAGAAAATCCCAGTTGGGACATGATTTCAGTGGACCACCAAGATAGACTTTCCGGCCAATCCAGCTACACGCTTCGTCGACTGATAAGCCTCTGGCTCAACATCTTCATTACTGCGGACCGAACTGAGAAATTAAGCACAGTCCGGACCTTTAGAGCGGTTGCTATATTGATTCTCGCGGTTCTAGCAGCCTTCTGGCTTCCCTGGACCCTTGCGTTGGCCGCAGTCTATCCGCGGGTAAGCTTAGGGTTGCTCGTCGTTGAAGCCTGGATTTGCTGGTGGTGTGGTTGGTCACTCTTCGAACTCACCAATAAGATGAATGAAGAGCTGTCTGGAGTTGAACCTTTTACGATAAGTATGCAGCTCGGTAAGCCGCCCCATCAATCGCTAGAGCCTTAATCAGCCCACGTCATCTTCATCGATGTCTTCACCGAAAAAACAAACCAAGACAGTTGCATCCTCTTCTTCGTAGAGAAGATTTGAGTCATGCAGATAAGGAGATACCTCTGGTGGGTTATCCGGATCCGATGCGTCTAGTAGAACAACATCGTCTTCTGGATTGGCGTTCTCTTGTAGCCAAGCAATCAGCTCTTTAACCTTCATCATCGCACGTTCCCTTAGTTTAGAGCGTCTGTGGTATCTTCGAGTCGGCTGGCCAATACAAAAGGCTGCACAATCACAAAGTTGAATTTAGGATTATCTTCTGCATCGAGAACTGCAATTTGCGCCTCGGTCAGCTTATGAATCAAACCAGCGCTGAGATAGGTCTCAACATCTTTGGTGCGGTCTTGCGCAACCGCAAGCGCCGCCTCAAGCAAATCGATTTGCGGGGTCACCATAATTAAGCGACCTCGTTCCGCATGAATCGCCAAGGCATCCCAATGGGTTTGCTGGACCTCAGAGCGTAGTTTCTCTTCAATTGTCGACATGTTCGGCCTACTGAGCAGCAGATTTACCAACCGCACCAAGATCTTCAAAAGCTTCTTGCAGACGGGTCACCATATTGGTTTCGCCTTCGCGGAGGCACTTACGAGGGTCGTAAACCTTCTTGTATGGCTTACCGTCATCTGGGTCGATCTGGTATTTGAACGCTCGAGAGTTCTCTTCAACATAGCTACCCATCGCTTTGGCAAAAGCAAACTGAGTATCGGTGTCGATGTTCATCTTAAAAACGCCATAGCTAACCGCATCTCGAATCTTGTCTTTCTCAGAGCCGGAACCACCATGAAAGACGAGGTTCAGTGGATTGCTCGCAGTGCTGTGCTTTTCCTGAATCAATGCCTGTGAATTCTTAAGAATCTCTGGGCGTAGCTTAACGTTGCCTGGCTTATAAACGCCGTGAACGTTGCCAAAAGAAGCTGCAACTGAAAAATCCCCGAGAGGAGTGAGGGTCTCATAAGCATAGAGAACATCATCTGGCTGCGTGTAAAGGTGTGCATTGTCGGCAGATGCATCGATATCATGACCCACGCCATCTTCTTCGCCGCCCGTAACACCGAGCTCGATCTCAATACTCATATCGATTTTGTTCATACGCTCAAGATAGCGCGCACAGGTTTCAACATTGTCCTTCAGCTCTTCTTCAGAGAGGTCGAGCATATGAGAACTGTAGAGAGGCTTGCCTGTCTTCTCGTAGAATCGTTCACCTTCGTCCAGAAGTGCGTCGATCCATGGCAGAAGTTTTCGGTTGGCATGGTCGGTGTGAAGAACCACACAAACACCATAACGCTCAGCCAATAGGTGAACGTGTTGCGCAGCAGATACGCCACCTAACACACGGCCTTCGAAATCATCCGGGTAACCTTTACCCGCGTAAAATTGAGCGCCGCCGTTGGAGAGCTGAACGATAATGTCGCTCTTTGCCTTGGCCGCTGCCTCAAGCACAGCATTGATGGTGTTGGAGCCCACGACATTAACAGCTGGAAGCGCGTAGCCCCCTGCCTTTGCCGCCGCTACAACTGCTTTATAATCTTCACCACTGACTACGCCCGGTTTTACCTTTGCCATGCTGCTCTCCTTGTACAAGCCACTGGGCTCTTAAACTCCCGAGGAGGCATTTGCAAGCTGTTAGAGAGGCGTTATTTTGAGCTTTATCGGGTAAACTCTTTCAAGAGAGCGGTGGTCGCTCTAATTAAGGTTTTGACCGCCTGGCGCCGGCTCCATTCACCCTCGAGCCACATACTTAGGTTGGTTCGGGCACAAGCTGCAGTCATTTGGCTAAGGCTTCGTAATGCCGGTCCTTTTAGGCCTGTAACTTCACCAATTTTGGGCACCCACGGCTCAAGAATTTCGCCACGAACACGCCTCGCAACCTCATCCAAAACAGGATCAGTTCCAGTCGAACTCAAGAGATTCCAAGCTCCCGCGCCGCGCTCTTCAAGCACATCACAGGTGGCCTCGATCACTGCTTTCAGTGCCGCCTGAAGATCGAGCTTCTCGGGCTCTGTACCCAAGGATGCCTGCACCCGGTTCTGAAGAGTCAGACCGAAATCTTCAAGAATACCAACTAGGATATCCTGTCGATTACTGAAATGTTTGTAGACTACTGGCCGGGTAACGCCCGCTAATGTCGCCACATCGGGAATCCGGACACCATCGACGCCCTCCTCGGCCAACAAAGAGGCCGCTACATGGAGCAATTGCTTCCGGCGGTCGGCCGCCCATAGCCTACCATGCTGCGCTTCTTGCGATCGGGTTACCAATGGTGACCTCTTTCTACTTGATTCAATGGGTTGAAGTATACAAACTGTAAACATATAAAAACAACCTGTCAACATGGCTCAAGGGAGCCTGTTGAAATGGGGAAGCACTTCAAACTCAAGGAGAGTTCGCGAATGCACAGTGAAATTTGCGAAAAGCTGGGAATCGAATTCCCAATATTTGCATTCAGTCACTGCCGCGATGTTGTCGCAGCAGTCAGTAAAGCCGGTGGAATTGGGGTACTCGGGGCATTGGCCTTTAGCCCAGAAGAACTGGAAATGGAGCTCAATTGGCTCGACAACAACACGGGCGGAAAACCATACGGCGTCGATATCGTGATTCCCAAAAAATACGTTGGGCGAGCTGAAGGGGACTTCAAAAAAGAAGACCTCGAGAACATGATTACCGATAAACACAAGCAGTGGATTGAAGACCTTCTCACGAAGCATGGCGTTCCCCCGCTTCCGGAAACCGTAGAGGAAGCCGAGGGACTATTGGGTTGGTCTGCATCGGGCGGACGAGCACATTTGGAAGTGGCCATGAACCACCCCATCAAACTGATCGCCAATGCACTCGGGCCGCCACCTGAAGATGTTGTAAGCCTTGCCCATGACAAAGGCATTTTGGTCGCGGCACTCGTAGGTAGCGTCAAACACGCTCGGCAGCAAAAGAAAGCTGGCGTCGATATCATTGTAGCCTCCGGCTATGAGGCTGGTGGTCACACTGGTGAAATAACCAGTATGATTCTCTGGCCACAAGTCGCCGAAGCGGTTCACCCTACCCCTGTTTTGGCGGCGGGCGGCGTTGGTAATGGTAAAGGCATGGCTGCAGCGTTGGCACTTGGATGCCAAGGTGTCTGGACGGGATCTGTTTGGCTAACGGCTGCCGAAAATGACTATCAGCCTGCTCTGGTAGACAAACTTCTAGCTGCCACATCTGAGGATACACTGCGAAGCCGTGCTATCTCAGGTAAGCCCGCAAGAATGCTTAAGACGCCATATACCGATGCTTGGGAATCGAAAGAGTCTCCGGGATATCTGCCCATGCCTCTTCAATACATGGCAACCGCAGATGCATCTCAGCGTATTTATCGCCACGCACAAAGCGGCGAAGAAGGCGCGGCATCGTTACTGGGAACCCCAGTAGGTCAAATTGTAGGGACTATGAATCAGATTCGTCCTGCGAAAGCTATCGTCTCAGAGATGGTCACCGACTACGTTGAGATCATTGGCAACCTTCAAGGCGCTCTCGATAAATTAGCAGAATAAGAATCGAGGCTACGGCTTAAGCGCTGTAGCCTTCTTTCGCCTCACCCTATATTTGCTCACCGAAGACCTGATGCTGAACATCAAAATCTTGGCCAACGAGGCTTAGGTGAAGGTCGTTCTCTGTTCCCGAATCACCCGATGCACTGTCAACGTCTAGAGTAAGTTTGACGTGGTCCTTACCTGCCAGCTGAGCTACAGCAGCAACCAGTGACTCATCACCCATATCCGAGAAAAGAGCTTTGCGGATTGCATCGTGCCGTTTTTCCTCATCTGGTATTGAAGCCGCACGAACCATACTCTTCAAACCTTTTTCAACGGTTAGCATCTCAGCCTGTTCAAGTAGGACATCCAAATCATCTGACTGACGTCGAAGATATTCGCGACCTGCTCGGCTTGCCCACAACGGCGCGGCTTCTCCCGGATGAAGTGCCTTCCAGTTATCAGCATAAGAGTTCCACAAGTCATCCAAGCTAACACCGCAGAGCGAATCCAGACCTGGGTCAGAGATCACAACTTTCGTTTTTACGGTTGTTCGGCGCATCTCATTACGGGGTCCAATCCATAATTTTCGGCGGTCTTTAATTGAACCAATCTTTTCCTGGTACACATCAATTGACCGGCGCATATCCTCGCCGCCAATTAATCTCGCCAACTGCAGCTGCTCGATAACTTCATCACGAGAAGAGAAAGTATCTTTATGTTCACGCTGCCAACTTAACCAGTGCTCTTCCCCTTTAACAGCTCCCATCTCTCCTGCGATCAGGTCAACATCTCGAGAGAAGTCACTCACAGTAAAGGATGTTTTACAAAACAATCCACCGGTGGACTGAGTATTCTGGTCATGGTCACTCTCAACATCGTAAGTGCCTGTATCGGTGACCACATCGGAATCCTTAAGCGTCTCGGCCGTCTCACGATTGAAGAAAAAACCGAAAGCATTCAGGGCAAACGGAACACTCTTTCTTGTAATATCCGTAAAGATTGAGCGGTCCATATCCACACCTGGGTGACCATCTCTAGCCAGCTTCTCAATCTGGGACCAATCGCCACGCATCGCCTTATTATAGGCACGTTGTACATCGGGCTTTGATAAGTCCAGAGACACATCAACCAAGCGATTATCACCATCACTCGACTCACCCGAAAGGTTCATACCGAAGGACAAGAAGCGCCCAATAATTGAGAGTAGCAATTGAAAGAAGACACCAATAATCGGACCTTTGGGATCTGTATCGGGAATATCTGGCAAAGCTTCGCCTACCAGAGCCTCAGGTGACAATCCGACCGTAACCTTAACACCGGCATTCGCCGTTGCACCGTCGGCCTTTGATAACACCAAACGAGCACTGCCTTCCGAACCTCGTAAAACTTCCGTAGACAAGTGACCGCTTACAAGTAGACCGGCCTCTAATCCAGCACTGGCACCAACCGCGCCGTACGAGAATCCAAGCCCGCCACCGCCGCGAATACCTTGATGGGACCCACCAGAGATACT
>JABJBS010000252.1 GCA_018668695.1 Deltaproteobacteria bacterium | reverse complement strand
TGAACAATATGCATTTCGTGAGCTTTACGCATACCTTCGCCAACTTCTTTGAGCAGTTCTCGAATACTTTCAAGATCCATTCTCGCCTTACGTCTCAGAACGGAGCCTAAATCTTCGCCATCGAGCCATTCCATGGCCAGGTAAGGTAGACCGTCGCCCATTTCACCGACTTCATGAATAGCGACAACGTGCGGTGAGTCTATTCGGCGTGCGATATTGCCCTCTCGGATAAAGCGCGTCACTGCAGTGGAGCGATAGACGGCTGCGGCTTGGAGCACTTTTACCGCAGCGGCTTCCCCGGTTTCTTTGTGAGTAGCTCTGTAGATTTCACCAACGGCTCCGCGAGCCACAATGTTCTCAAGCTGATAGGAACCTGCAAGTGCCTTTGTGTAGCGACCACTTTGACCGGAGCCTGCCTTGAGAGCTTTTTCTAAATCGTGGCGAGCCTCGACGAGTTCGTTTTCTTTCTGCTGAGCCAATTGCATGGCTTCGGCGGCCTTTAAGATTGCAAAGTGCATCGATTCCCGGGAGCGTCTAGAAAGCCATAAAGTGGAGAGTAAGACCGAGGGGACCATGACCAGCATGAAAAGCCGGTCACCCATGGCCGTGGTGCTGGGGCTGTACACTCCAGGATCAGGAACTACACCAAAGGTAATCAGGGCTCCCATGGTTGCATAACCAAAAATAGCGAAGAGCGAGAGTGCGCAGGCGTGGAATCGATCCATGGAGAAGGCAAAGAAAGTGATGCCTAAGGTAATGACAATTGGGGTAGGTGAGAAGACGCCAAGATAGAGAGTGATTGGCAAAGAAGCGATGGCAGCAGTCCAACCAAAGATTCGAAAAACCTTCGGAGTGTACGAATGGGTTTGCTGAATGGTGTACCAGACCCAAGCACACACGACGCCAAGACTGGCCAGCGCCCCGATGGAGATCCTTTTTAGAAGTAGGTTTCCGTCTAGCAAGGGCAGGAGTAAGACTGCGACCATACATAGATAAAGCAAAACGACCGACCATGAAGAAGCCCGCGTGCCTTCCTCATCAAAGGCGGCAGTTGCAGCAGAGATCTTCGGATTGGTTCTCTCTGCAGGCGGTTCTACGTCTATTGTAGGAGGGCTTGGAAGCGCAGCTGGGATGGGCACGGCGGCCGGTGGTAAGAGCCCTTCACCCGCAACTGTAGGATCCAGTTCCCCAAGGCTGATTTCAATTTCGTCGGTCTTTGATGTGGTGGCTCGGTCCATAGTTTGAACGCGTATCTGAGCATTTGAGCACAGAGTCGTCTACCCCTTTGCTATGGGGGTTTGTCACATTCGTGATCCTGATTTCAAGCAAAAGTCGCCGCCAATTTTTTGATGGTTCCAGTACCCGTTGGTAGGTGGGCTTTGAAAGTTTTTGCGGGAGAGGGAATATGCGGTTTCTTGGTTTTGGATTGTGCCTCATCTTATTGGCTTGCGGGAGCGAGGACGGAAGATTGAAGGGCAACGGCGGTACTCAAGTAATGGCTAAGCCAGCGCTGGCAGGGCTTTATCTCGACGAACTATCCGCTGCTCAGTGGCAAGAGACCTGTGAATGGATGGTTGAAGTTCAAGGTGGGAGCCGTACGGTAGATTGCCAAGATGGTATGATGGCCACGGTTGAGTCTGTTTCAACTTGTGAGAAGCGTCGTTTTCGACCTCATTGTCCTGCATCTTCGTTGATCGCATGCCTGGAGATACGTGGAGAGGCGGTTTGCGGAGAGGAACCCCCTGAATGTATTAGGTATTATGACTGTGTACGCTCCAGCCGACCCGTGGTAACCGCATTGCATACGAATCTGTAGATCCCAACCGCCAGAACCTTCCTAAATGTAGTCTTTTCTCTTCTGTGGCTCAGGGAACTCAGAATCACTAAGCCCCTAAGTGCCTAATTTTTATAAGGTAATCATACTCTTATCCTCTTTGAGGGGAGATGGCACGTCCTGTGCTTCTAACGTATGTGTCCGACGCGTCGCATCACCTTCACGTCGTTTAGCTAACAACATGCGTGGGCATAAGGAGCAGAAATCGTAATGGTTAAGTCAAGAAGCATTCTATTTGTGGGCTTGATGGCAATGGGGCTGGGTGTCAGTGGCCCAGCATTTGCCGAAGAAACACCGGTGGCAGCCGCCGCGGTAGAAGCAGCGCCCGAAGCAGCACCAGTCCAGGAGGCACCAGCAGCAGCGCCAGTTGTTGAAAAAGTCGCAGTCGCAGCACCAGCAGCAGCGGAGGCCGCGCCTGAGAAGGCAGCCGATACTTTGAGTGCATCCGAAGTACTATTCTGGGTGAACAATACTTGGATGCTTTTGGCGACTTTCTTGGTCTTCATCATGCACCTTGGATTTGCAGCTCTGGAATCGGGGCTCACTCAATCGAAGAATACCGTAAATATTCTATTTAAAAACCTAACGATTATCGCCATCGGTTTACTAAGCTACGCTTTGGTGGGTTTTAATTTGATGTACCCGGGTGGTGATTTTGCCGGTGCCTACTTTGGCTTTGCCGGCTTCGGTATTGGTACGGATGCCGCGGGTTTGACCGCAGCATATGCTGACGGCGCTTACACATACTGGACTGATTTTATTTTCCAGGGAATGTTTGCTGCGACGGCCGCAACGATTGTTTCTGGCGCAGTTGCAGAACGCATCAAGCTTGGTAGCTTCATTGTATTTTCAACCATCTTTGTTTCAATTTGCTACCCGGTTATCGGGATGTGGCATTGGGGCGGCGGTTGGCTTGCAGAGCTTGGCTTTCATGACTTCGCGGGTTCAACACTTGTTCACGCAGTGGGTGGCTGGGGTGCTCTTGCAGGGGTTATCGCACTCGGACCACGTATTGGTAAGTATGTGAATGGAAGTATCAAGCCCATTATGGGACACAACATGCCACTGGCAGCCATCGGTGTATTTCTACTCTGGTTTGGTTGGTACGGTTTTAATGGTGGTTCAGTTCTTTCAGCAGACCCAGCAGCAGTATCCTTGGTTGTTGTAACCACGAGCATGGCAGCAGCTGCAGGTGTGTTAACAGCTGGTCTTACTTCCTACATTATTCAGAAGCAGCCTGATCTTTCTATGGCCCTTAACGGTGCATTGGCTGGTCTTGTTGGAATCACGGCCGGCGCAGACAGCGTTACGGTGATGAGCAGCGTTATCATCGGTGCGATTGCCGGTGTGATTGTTGTTCTATCAGTGCTTACTCTAGATAAGGTAAAGCTTGATGACCCGGTTGGTGCCATTTCGGTTCACCTTGTATGTGGTATCTGGGGAACACTTGCTGTAGGCATTTTCGGAATCGACAAGAGCTTTTCAGCGCAGCTGATTGGTACCCTTGCCGCTGGAGCGTTGGCATTCCCATTCGCAATGATTACCTTTATGGGAATCAAGGCAACCATGGGTCTACGAGTAAGTGAAAAAGAAGAGTTGCGTGGTTTGGATATCGAAGAGCACGGCATGGAATCATATGCCGGTTTTCAGATTTTCACGATGCAGTAATAAGTAAGGCTGTGAGTTTAAAATGAAATTAATTATTGCATATATACAACCTGAAAGAGTGAATGACGTAAAAATCGAGCTTGCAAAAGCAGAGGTAGCGCGTCTTTCAGTAACCAACG
>JABJBS010000251.1 GCA_018668695.1 Deltaproteobacteria bacterium | reverse complement strand
TGGATCGCTCAATCCTCGTAAGACCATCGAAACCACCATCATGGAACCCATGGAAGTACACGGTATCGGTGAAACCTACGAAGAGCGCCGCGAAATGGTTCTCCAGCTTTTAGAAAAAGTTGGGCTCCCTGGCCGGCAATTTCTCAACCGTTATCCTCATGAATTCTCGGGAGTTCAGCGACAGCGTATCTGCATCGCGCGGGCATTGTCCCTTGAGCCCGATTTAATCATTTGTGATGAATCGGTGTCTGCATTGGATGTATCGGTTCAGGCTCAGGTATTGAACTTGCTCAAAGAGCTCCAAGCGGAAATGGGGCTTACCTATATTTTCATTAGCCACGATTTAAGCGTCGTAAAATTCATGAGCGACATGATGGCGGTTATGAACGAAGGTAAGTTCGTAGAATTTGGACCGAGTGAGTCAATCTATCAAAACCCGAAAGAGGCCTACACAGAGCGTCTTATCGAAGCCATTCCAAGAGATAGCCTGGAGCAAATTGCGAAGCGCCAAGAACAGCGTATTGCTGCCCAAAGCAAAGTCGCCTCTTAAATATCTGCCGTCCAAGGGGTGGTTATCACCCCACTCTTCACTTAAAATTCGGCGATTTAAACCCGGGCCCTGGGAACGGGCCGAGCTGCGTTTGTAATTTGGAATCGGTAAGGTGAGAAAATTCGCCCTAGGGCGCGAACTCGGAGGGGTCTCAAGCGACTAGGAGTCTTCTTCAGCCTTCGCTTCAGGTTTATCCTTAGGCTTGTCGGACTTCATTCTGACGCCATGCTTAGCTAGGATCTCAAGGTAAAAAGAGCTGAGTTCGAGTTGGTCGACTTCGTCTATGCACTTGCTGATTTCTGAGAGGTGAATGACCCGAGCTTCTTCCTCGGTATGCCCATACTTGCAATCGAAGTCCCAGTAATCGACACCGTCGGGCAGCTTCTTATTGCGCTCCCTCTTCACGTATTTCTTCACTTCGTGCCGAACGCCTTCGACAAGTCTGGGCCGCTTATGCTTTGGATGCGTTAATTTAAAAGTCTTTCTCATAACCGTCCTACTCTACATGCTGTATTCGGGGCACAATACCACCGATTTTCGAGACTAACAATTCGGATGTGGTCTCATGTTGTGGCTTAAAGCGAGCCGAAGCGATATAAAACCACCATGGCCAAGTTTAAAGACCTTCTGAATCTTCCCGCTCTCCATACCTTTGTTGAAGAGTCGGGGTTCAACAAGCCCACAGATGTTCAATCTGCGGCTATCCCGCGTCTACTTGAGGGCAAATCCGTAAGTGTTCTGGCTCAAACAGGCTCGGGTAAAACCCTGGCGTACGCTCTACCCATAGTTGAGCTACTTAAGAAACTAGAAAGCGACGCTTTGGTCGAAAATACTCTAGAACGCACGCCCAGCGCCTGGATTATCTGCCCAACAGAAGAGCTTGGTGCTCAAGTTGAGAAAATCCTCAAATCTATCGCTCACCTGGCAAAGCTGCGGATACGTTTGGTCAAAAAGGGCAGCACCCAAAAACAGACTCGCTCGTCCATGGCGGGGAAAATCGATGTGCTTATTGGCTCGCCCAACCGGATTCTAGGCGCGCTTAAGGCTGGCGAACTGAAATCTGATATGGCCCGATACCTGATATTCGATGAAGCAGATCAACTCTTCGATGCCAGCTTCCTCCCAGACTGCCAAGCGCTTGTGTCCCGGCTCCAGTCCCCGGAATTACAGGTCGGTCTCTTCTCAGCGACCATGCCTGGAACCTTCGCTGATATACGCCGGGCAACATTCCCTGGCCTCAAATTTCAAGAGATTGAGCTTCAAGGCGCCCACAGCTTGCGGGACAACATCTCAACGACCAACTACACCGTGCCTTACGCTGATAAGGTTCTTCACGCAGCGGCGTTGCTGGAAACAGTACGCGGACCCGGTTTCTTGTTTGTAAACCTCAAAAAAACGGCTGAAGAAGTCTACGACCAGCTCACCAAGGCATTGCCTAAGAAAACTATCCACCTCTTGCATGGAGGCATGGAGAAAAAAGACCGTCGTAAGGCCATCGCCCGATTTGAAGATGGCGGCGACATCTTGGTCTGCACCGACATCGCCTCTCGCGGTATCGATATCCCTGGGCTGAACTGGGTGCTGAACTACGACCTTCCCTTTGAACCGGTCTACTACATCCACCGATGTGGACGTGCGGGAAGAAACGGTGCACCAGCAGAAGTTGTTAACTTGGTCACGACCAAAGACTTCCCCCTGATTACTCGAATCAACAGTGCAATTGAGAATCAATCCTCTTTGAAGCTTGCGCGTGTCGTCGGTAAAAGAGATGCCGGACGTAAAAAAGCGGCGTCTAAAGCTAAGCAGACGACCACCCGCAAAAAGGCAGCGAGGCCCAAAGCAGCCGCCACGCCAGGACGCGCTAAAGCAAAACCGGGAAAGCCGGGCCGTTCCAAAAGCGAAGCATCCAGAGCTGCTCGGGCTCAATCCAAATCTGAAAAACCAAGCCGAGGAAAACCGGCAGAGGGAAGGTCTGGCCGTTCCCAAAGTGCTTCTGCCAAACCGGCCCGCGGTAAAACAGCAACAGGTAAACCCGCTCGTTCAAGTAGCCCGGCTGGCAAGCCGAGCCGAGGCAAGCCACCTGCGGGCAAACCGAGCCGCTCTCGCGGGGCTGCTGGCAAACCCACAAGCCGTAAGCCCACCACCAAGTCGCGCCGAAAGAGTCGCTAAAGCTCTCGCGATACCAACTAAAAACTGAGAATTCAGTAAGAGCCCACATGGAATCGAGGCTGAATTCAGGCGTGGCTGCCTACTCCACTCGGCCACGGTTTTCTATCGGCCTTGAAGCTGAAGAAAACAGTCGCCTGTGAAATGTGCGGGGCGGCTAGCTTCGCCAGAGAAAAACGCCCACTCTCGCCACCGGTCCTTGAGCCTGACGAGATTTCTCCCAAAGTCTTTTCCACGGACCAAAATTATCTTGAATGGGTGAAAGCGCCATCTCCCCTTGTAGACCATACTCAGGCGCTTCATCCTCCGCCTTGAAGGTTCCAAACATCAAGTCCCAAATCAGGAAGAGCCCACCAAAATTACAGTTCTCATAAGCGTCATTTTTTGCATGGTGCAAAGAGTGACGTTTTGGTGTTGCCATAAACCACTCCAAAGGCCCGAGGCTCCCCACCATTTCTGTGTGAGCGCCAAGCTTCCAAATCTGCTGTCCTAAATACACAGGAATCATAACTTCGATAGGAATACCTGAAAGCGCCAGGAGCATGGTGAAAGGGCCGTACATCAGTGGCTGAAGCCAAGGAGCGCGTATACCTGTTGCAACGTTGTACTCGTTTGAGCTGTGGTGGACTTCATGAATCGCCCAAAACATTGGGATGGTATGCACTATTCTGTGAGCCCAATAGAATACAAAATCTAAGGCGAATATCGCAACCGCCCATGTCACCCAGCTCGATGCCGTGAACTCAATCACGCCAAAATTGGTTTCAACTAAATTATACAAAACAAATGTACTGGCTACCGTGGCGCTGATGCCCGAGCCAATACCATTGATTAAGCTACTCGACGTGGCCTTTTTCCCATACGTCTTGTGTCCACGTATCCGTGCAACCGTAAACTCAAGAGCCATCATCCCCACTGCAATCAATGCAAGAACCATCATTGTGGTTGTCATTCATTCCTCCATGTCAATACGAACGTCTGTTTCACTGGTGATACAACTTTCTTTATTTCTATTCATTCGGATTTCATTGCCTGCAAACCACCCACATTCTTAAGGATAGCTTTTGTAGGTAAGCCAAAGTCCTGTCCCAATTTAAGATACGAACCGGTATAAAGCCTTGTCTGAGGCGCTATCTTAGTAAAGTGAAATCGAAAATACTCTTCAAGTGGTAATGGAAGCCATCTACGCGCAGCAGCCATGAGGGCACCAATACCCCAGGCGCCGAGTAAACCTCTCCACCATGGAGCCTTTACTTGGTAATGCCTTGCTGCAATACCAAGGGATTCCCGGGCAGCTTCAGCGGCAACACCGATCTGTTTCCCTGCCCTGAACCTAGCCATGGACCAGTCAGAGGCCTCTAACCCAATCATCAAAGACATGAGCACTGCACTTGAAAATGCAGCAGCCTTAGAAACGTCTTGATGTGAGCGGGCACGAATACCACCAGCCACCAACAACCTCAGCACCTCATCTCTTCGACAAGGTTCCCCACTGAAAAACATTTTAGAAAACGGTGGTAACCAATAGGCTGTGCGATTTCCCTTCAACACAACCGCCGCATCGTACCTCTCAGGTAATGGTAACGGGTAGCTTATAAATGCAACTATCCCGTGGACCAATCGATGCTCAGGAATCACACCAACCAAATAGTCCCGCTCCTCAAGCCCGGGCTGGAGCGCCACAATCGTGGCATCACCTACCCGCCCTACCAATTTAGGAAACCACGCCTCTCGCAAAGCCGCCGAAGACACACATAACCACACTTGGTCCCATTGAGTTGACTCAACGTCATCGTGAGTCGTCAATAAAGCGAAGTTTGTGATTGGCAGGCCTTCATCAGACGTTTGATACTCGTTCAATGGATAAAGCCGGTAACCTTGTTCAAGCTCCGCACGGTACTTATCACGAACCAAAAAAGTAACGTTCGCGCCGCCCTTTAACAGGTGTCGCCCATAAACTTGGCCAACCGCTCCTGCCCCCACAATGAGAATCTTCTTATCACTCACGGGATTCACCTCCGCCGCGAGAGGACGCGCCAACTTCAAATCGGTCCATGTAGTCTGCGAACCGTGTGTGTGTCCTTTGGCGATTCAATCCGAAATCCGACGCTACGTAGCGATGATTTCCGGCCGCGTCTTTTCGCTGGGATGATAGCCAGGACTCTAGTTTTCCCACATCATCCGCTTGAAACGGTAAATCAAATTTTTCGGAAATGGATGCAATGGTTTCGACTGGTTTGTTAACCAGGTCAGAACAATACACATCCAAAATCTGGTCTTCTTTACCAAGTGTTTCCCGAACTGCCATTGCCCGCGTGACACCTTGGGAGAATAAATCCTCTACAAACTGTCCGGTTTTTTTCTGGTCGCAGGATCCGTACATCACTCTTAAGAAGACCGAGATATAGCTCGCATACGATGCGACTGAATCAAAAGGGTCTCGGTGTGTCCAAACCACGCGCGCGTCTGGAAAAACCTTAAACAGAGAATCTAAAAACCAAACATGCTCAACACACTTTAGAACCAAACGCTGGCCTGGAAACTGAGCACTCATCAATTTCAACTGGTCGCCATATTCGGTGTAAGTTGGCTCCATATCGTGCTGGAGAAGCCATCTTCCGTAATCGTGGAGTCCACAGCCAAAGGCGTAGCTAAGTGAGGTAAAGCGGTTAAAAAACAAATGCCAACACTCTTCTAGGCTTCGTGCGTGGGTGTTGTGAATGGAAGCTTGCTCGGGCGCTACAAAAGAATTGAGTGATGCAAGCAACCTTCCACGCCTTAAGCGTTCTACTTTACTCTTGGCTAAATTAGGGTGGCTCGGCACCGGATATTTCAGCCACCAAAACTCAGGCGAATGACACTCTGAGCTTAGACTCAAAGCATTTTGCACCATGGTTGTACCCGTACGAGGCAAGCCAACAATAAACACAGGCCGGTCGAGTTCAATGGTTCTGATTTCGGGATGACGAGCTAAATAATCTTCAATGAGTAGTCTGTTTTTAAGGTGCTGAGAGATCTGCTCCTTCATGCTCACTTTGGCCAAAGGTAATGCGGGACTTCGGCTCACATTCTCCAAAAGCTTTTCAAGCGGCTCTCTATACTGCATCTCACCGAAATCTTGGAGTCCCGTGCGGTCGACAGCCTTGCGTTCTAAGTCATCGATGTTGATGTTACCCAGCGAGAGGCCTGCTTTTTCGAGGCCCGCTAGAAGTGCGTTGGCGCAGCGTACACTGCCCCTTAACTCACGGCGGCGAACGGTTCGAGCATTTGGCTTTATTGCAACGCATGATGCATTCGTCAAAGTCGGTACCTCAATAGTGGCTCATGGAAGAAAACTTAGCCCCAACAACTTTACGTGTAGACAAAAGTCCGACAACCGCGAGATGAATTCTTCAGCCCCTCTTTTATGAAATCACGTTTCCAGCCGGGCGAAAACAAGTATCAACATTGGAAGGGCTCAATAGATCAAAACAAAGCATCGAAGCGTGAGCTGTGATGAGCCTATTGGAGTGGAGCGGTTATTAAGCCACGCTAGTTGCTACAGCAAACCGTTCCTTGAAGCGTGGAGGCACCGCTGGAGAAAGCATCGTAGCTACGCATACTGAAGCTTCCACCACTGGTTGCTTCTTGACTGCAACTCCCAACGAAACCTGCCCGCACCGTATCATGGCGACACTGCCAAGCCGGGTTATCGTCATCGTCAAACGCTCGTCCATCGGCGTGCATCATGCAGTTGTCGCCATCGTTAAGGACCACGCTGAAATTCACACCGGCGGTGCAATTGTCATTACGGGCCACATACTCAGCGGACGTGCATGCTGTCCAACCACTGGCGCAAAGCGTTCCTGCATTGCTGGCTGATGTAGGCAGTTCACCGTCGGAAGTGGTGCAAAATACGATATCCTCGCGTTGCCATAAGCTGAGTCCACCTTCAACGGTACCATCGGCGCAGCCAACGGTGATTTCCGAACACGTGCTGGAGCATGTATCGCCATCGCTTGTGTTACCGTCGTCGCATTGCTCACTGCTTCCTTTGATTCCATCGCCACAAACCGTTGAACTTGCTTGATAGGCAGAAATTGTTTCGTTCTTACCCCAGCAGGTAAGGACACCGAGAGTGCTAATTGCACAGCAGTAGTCACGTCCGCAGTCCAC
>JABJBS010000250.1 GCA_018668695.1 Deltaproteobacteria bacterium | reverse complement strand
TAATCATCACACTTCAGGTTGCAGCGGCCACGGAGGCCGTATTCGGTGGTGTTGTTGTCTCCGTCGTCACACTCTTCGCCGGCTTCTTGCACACCATTGCCACACTCTGCCCGGCCTGCGGTTACGCATACCCGGGCGGTGCCATCATCCGTGAGCATACACTCTGCAGTATCGGGGCAATCTGCATTGCTTTCGCATTCCACATAATAGTCTTCCGGAATTATCCACTCGGCGGTGCAGCCCGCGGTGAATAAGGCAATGGCCAGAATGTGAACCAAACTTCGGTGCATGTGCTTCCCCAGCTAGATTCTTGCAGACTCCGGATAGCCGCTCAATCCTTTCCCAATCCAAGAGGAAGGGCAAAGTGTTGCAAGATGAACTGGATGTGCTTCAAAATGGACAAGTGGCTGGGGGATATGAAGCATAGTCTTATAAGTTACTGAAATCATTGCCGTGATTTTTTGGCACGCTCCCTGCTTTTAAAAGAGCAGAAACACTTAAACAGGAGCCTCACCATGAACATTCAAACCAGCATTTTCAACGAACTTAAAAACTACGCAAACTTCTCTGGCCGAGCCAGCCGCAGCCAATACTGGGGTTGGTGTATATCTATGGTTCTTATTTCTCTCGCACTTACAACTCTCACTATAACCGTTCCTAATATCGCCACTGCTGCTATGTATTTGCAGGTTGCGGTTATCCCACCCGTCTTCGCCGTCAGCATCAGACGTCTTCACGATTTAGATAAATCAGGCTGGCATTACCTGCGAACCATGATTCCACTTATTGGTCCATTTATCATGCTGGTCTGGTCTTTCACCAAGGGCACCGAAGGCGTTAACCGCTTTGGCCCCGACCCACTGGCAACCGCAGCGTAAGCAAAATCCACTTATCGTACCTGGACCCTACAGCCTCCGACAAGCGGACTCGACGGTCTCCAGGAACCAGCGCACGCCCGGTTCGTCTCCGTTGGTGGCACTTCGAAACAAGGAGAGGCTCATCTGCGGAAGCACAAACGGCACCTCTCGACAGACCACGCCAAAGGCCTTGCGAGTGGGCTCCATGCTCATAGAAGGCACCGTAAGCAAGAGGTCCGTCTCCGCCAGGACCGAGGCAGCCATGGAGAAATAAGGGACCACGGCTCCCACCCGACGCTCGATGCCCAGCTTTGACACACGTTGTTCAATGGGACTAGGACTAGATTAAGCAGCAATGTGTGTTGAAACAAGACAATTACTCGGTTTTGTTTCCCTCTGACCTCGCTATAACTAAATCCAGACTCTCCAAACCAAAAACCATTAGCCAAACAATCGGACAATTTAAGAGCTGAAACGCACTTGTGCCTATGTGGTTAAATACCAAACGAACTCGCCAAGACTCAAAGCTGATAAAAGGAAGGCGTCCAACAAGATGCTGGGAATCCGCTCGGAACTCCCGCGCCTAAAAGCTTTATACTGGCTGCGCGATACCCTCGCTGAAAACACCAATACTCAGAAACATAAGCTCTGGTAGATGCATGATAGCGCTTCGCCCATGCAGTTAACTGGCGGCGACGCTCTCTCCACCACGGAGGTAATAAAGGCTTCGTACAAACGACTATGCTCATGCTCCGTATAGCTTTACGACCTACGACCGTCTTTCCTTCGCGCTTCCTGCGTGCTTTTTCCGTGGCAACGATTTCCGACACTAAAGCGCATGTATTCGCCCGCCTTATATCAACGCTTAGATGCTCCCAGCACGGCAAAGCATCCACAGCTAAATCAAGCTGCTGAATATAATCAGACTTATTAAGCCTTCTCTTACGCGCCAGCCTTGATTGGATTGTCTTTGCGCGGTGATACGAGGTGGCATCAAGCCATTCTGCCTTAATTTGTGCACCCGTCATCATATGCCTTGCGCAATGCAAGCCTGGCCAATGCTCGGGCCTCTCAACAAGGTCTTCTTTAACTCCTTGGCTTAGAATGTATTTCAAACATTTCACCTGGCTCTCTTCAGTGGGAAGAGCTGTTGCCACAAATCGCTGGTGCCAGAATGTGCCAGGAAGTTTATAGCGTTGACCCAAACGCCGAGATATTTCCCGCTTAATAAAACCTACAAAACCCGAAACATCATGGCCATAACCAGAAACCATCAAGTGAATATGGTTGGACATAAACGCAAAGCCATAAAGCTTCACTTCTGGCCAGTTTTGACGAGCCATCGCAACTACGCCTCCGCAAAGTGATGACACGCCTTTCTTGGGAGCTAGAAGAAATTGTCCGCGAAGCGTCTTGCTAATGATGTGGTAAACCATTCCTGGCTGAAGATATCGGGCGTGAGTTATTTTGGGAGAGTCTTCTGATATTTTTTCTGGCATGCCGAAAGCCGAGCAAGCCACGTGCCTAAGGAAAAGACAAAGAAATCAATAAGGCGCTGTCGCATCAAGTCAAAATGAAACCGCTTGCCCGCCCAAATGCGACATGCACAAGTTCCTGCTTAATCTATTCTCATAATCATTGACCCATGCATCGTATTCTGTTTCGGCACTTAGTTGGGGAATGGTCCAGTCATGGGTGAAACTGGTTTTCGATAATACTGAGCCACGGATATCTTGATGAATGTATCCGGACTCTTCTTCATTGCGAGTTCCATTTATAGTATTTCGAGCCTCTTCGATTACTACAGAGCCATTTACCGGCATTCTAAAAAGAACCACACCATCGTCGGGCCGAATTTCCGCAAATCCAGCGAAATCAATTACACGATTGGTGGTTGATTTTATTCTATTGGTTGTTTTGCGATACACCCGGTCGCCAGAACTATCGCAAACCCGCTCTGTGATGACCTCAGGCCCATCATTCAGGGTATTGCCTTGCTCTATCTGGGTCATGCAGCCGGCAGCATCCCACTGATAACTTCGCCATTGCCTCTCAGCCTGGTCCAGCTAGGTACTGGCATGACTTTCGATATCTCTCAATAAAGCCAGCAATCACAAACAAACCAAATGACATAGATCCCATCATTAAAGTAAGAGAACTTAAGTTGGAGTTCATTGATAAATAAATGGCAACTATTGAAACTGGAAAAAAAGCAGCAAAAATATTCCGGATAGTTTTCAGATTTCTCAGATAAGTATCAGAGATTTTATATTCTTTAATTTTGTGGAAAGTCATTCTCTTAAATCTCAATCTTGCTCATCAAACTTACCAAGTCCACAATGCACACAACGCTTTGTCGTCATACGACCAATAACTCCCGCAAAAGGTAAAGCGCCGAAGAAGGCGCGCTTACAGCGTGGACACTTAAACATACGCAGCCAGACATCAGAAATCAGCATTGGCGAAACTAGAATAAATAACGCCCCCATCTCGAAATTAAAGTTTCCCGCACCTGGTAAAGCCATCATGGATGCAAACACGAATCCTCCAGGAAAGAACATAATCAAACCTAAGAAGCCAATCAGACGGAATCTTCGATAACGTTGCCATGCCCTTTCATATGGTTGCTCCATGAAAGTGCTACTCCTTTTCACACGCCAAAATTGAAAATAACTTTAAAGGACAGAATAAGGGTTTTTGGGTTTAATAAAACTTCGGACGTCCTAGCCATAAGAGAACTGCTGGAACAACCATGAAGCCTATAAACATCCAAGCCTCAATGATTGGCAATGAATAAAGAACAAGATTAATGGTTGCTATGATTAGAGCTATTATCCAACTCGATAAAACACTCACGAATGATTTATTATGATATTTGATTCGAATTCGTATAAGCCCAGGTACCTAGTAGGGCGGTTCAAGGAGTTCAGTGGTTGCCGTATTGTAGAGCCAGGCCAAGCCGGTGTCTTCTACATCGGGCGGTGCATAGCTTTGATAATCTTCAAGCTGAGCTGTGAGCTCATTGAGCGCGCTGATACTCCACACTTCTTGGATAGCCACAACGTCGGGACGCAATCCCCGAAGACTCTTTACCGCATACTCCACGCTTTTGGAGTGTTTTGGGAAAGTTTCGATGTTCCAGGTGATGAAGTCGAAATGCTCATCATCCCCAAAAGAAGTCTCAAAAGCATCAAGCTCTGGTACGGGTTCTGGAGGAAGGTCAGAGATTGTTTCAGCGCACCCCAAGGTGAGCAGACTAAGTAGCGCAATGAGATGTGGGCTCGACCTAAATATCATAAAGACTATTTAATCGAGCTGCCTGTGAAGGGAAAGTGTTTATCCGCCGGGGTAGAACATAGTGGTAAAACCATGAATGCTCATGCACTCGGTGGCAGAGGAAGTGTCCACGCAGCTGCAATCACCTTGAGCGCAATTGTCAGGGAGGGGCGCACAATTGGAATAGAAGTCCGGTTCACTGTCTTCGCCTGCAATGTCGTTCATGCTAATATTGCACATTTCAGCTTGGCTATCGCACCGCGTGGTGCCGCATAGAAATTCTCCGATTTCGTCCGGTGACTCACAGCCTCCGTATTTTTGGTAATCCGTTCCAACGCTTTGAAGTTCGCAGTCGTTGGTACGAAAGGTGCCGTCACATCCACAAGCACCGGCTCCGCCATTGTCACAGGTTTCAGGTCGTGTTTGACAGGTGCCAGACATCGTCGAATTGATGGAGACGCCGCATTCGTCGTATGGAAAATCGCAAAACTGTATTTCAGGACAATCTTGGGATGAGCCGCAGCTGCTCTCGCACGCCATCTCGGTGCAGCTTGCCTCGGCCATAATTCCGGAGTCGGGACACTCACAGCTATTGCAGCCATCGGCGGCATCGAAGGATTCACCGGGTTCACAAGCCTCACCTTCAGGTACACATTCACCGTTGGCGCAGGGCCAACAATCGAGGTCGTCGCATGGATCGGATGGATCTGGGCACTCCACAATCGTCCAGCCACAAGACCCATCTTCTTGGGCTTCGCAATCTCCTGGACCCGCGATGGTGACACCATCTTCGCATAAGGAATTGGGCATGCCAGGCTCAGGGCCACACTCTTCAGGGGTGCAGCTCACTTGGCCGCCTGGATTTGTACTTGGGGCGGTTTCGCATCCTGCAAAGCAGAGCAATGAGCAAAGGCACAGAGCGATATATGTAAGGCGAGTGAATTGCATAGGGTTCTCCTTAGTGACTTCAAACAGACCCTTCAGGTTTGTCCGGAAGGAATTCGAGCAATGATGAAAGCAATCTTTATACCATACCGCTATCTCAGAAAAGTCCTTTGTTTACAGAGACATAAAGGGTGGCGGCTCTGTAGCTCGTGTCTCTATTGGTAGACAAGCAGTGGGGTGGTTCTAAACGTTTACATGATAGTGCTTGGTCAGAGCGGGATGTGACAACTTACCCGCGGTCTTGGAGCAGGTGATTTTGCGATCCTTTGAATGGTCTAATGTGCTTGACGAGTTGAGCCACCCTCGCCTAAGCGTGAAAAATGATCGAGTTAATCAGAATCTCCTTAGTGGAAAACATCTTTGCAGCGTGGGTCCTGGTGGCCAGCCTTGTCGCGACCATGCTGATCGTATTGGTGTCGCGTCGTTTCGCTCTCATTGAGCGCAGGCTGCAAGATCGTTTAAAGCATCTTGAATCAGTTTCAACCATTCAGACTGATTCTCCGCTCGACGACGGTGGTGAGACTTTCCGTGAGCATGGTCTTGAGAGTATTCAAACTCGTTTTAGGGTAATGAAGAGAGTTGTTTACCCTGTCGTTTGCTTGGCGTGGCTTATCGCGATTTGCGTTCCCATGCTTGATAAAATCCCGGCCGCTTTGCTTTCGTTTCTTTTGGGTACAGTGACAGTCATGGTGGGTATTGCAGCCCGCCCTTTTATTGAAAATGTGATTGCTGGGATTGTGTTGGCTTTTACTCAGCCGCTGCGCATTGGCGATACACTGCTCATTGATGGTCACTGGGGTAAAGTAGAAGATATCTCGCTTACATATTCCATTATTCAGGTTTGGGATTGGCGTCGCTATATTATTCCCAACAGTGAGTTGCTGAATAAGAACTTTATCAATTACTCACTCGTGGATACCTTCCAATGGTCATATGTTGAATTTTGGGTGTCTTATGAAGCAGATCTAGATGAGGTGAAAAGGCTAGCTATGGAGGCAACGGCTTCATCGAGCGCTTTCGTAGCTTACGAAGAACCGTCTTTTTGGGTCATGGAGATGGCAAAAGATGGTATCCGTTGCTGGGTTGCGGGATGGGTAGATACGCCGGCAGATGGCTGGACTTTAACTCATGACATTAGAACGACGTTATCCATGAGCCTTCATCGCAATGGGATTACGTGTCATGGATTTCATCATCGTGTTCAAGCCGATGCGCCGCAGACTTTACCCCATTTCAGTGGTGAGGGTCCGGTTCCTAAGAGCGAATCGGTCTAAGGCAAAAGGCTCAAGCCTCTAGCTCAATCCATGCCATCTTAAGTGGCCACAGCCCGTCGGGGCTGGGGAAATCTTGTTCAACATCGATGAATTCTAAATTGCTCACAGGGCGCTCAGCTTTTGCGGCACACTTGGTGAGCATATTTTCAAAGTCGCTACGGCTCACGGATGCAACATTATTGGTGACCAGCATATGACCGCCAGGTCGTGTGGATAGCAGGGCTGGTTTAAAGAGGCTCTGGTAATCGCCTACGGTATCAACAATCCCAAAATGACTCTTGGCGTATCGGGGCGGATCGAGAATCACCAGATCAAACGATTTTTCTTCTACCGCGGTAAAAGAGCGTTTCTGGCGTCGGCCTCGAACGCCGAGTCCTGCGTATTGCAACATAATCGGAATGGCATCTTCATGAATTGCGTTGAATGCATCTTCTAGGTCATTGGCAATGTAGTTGCTTCGACCCACTTCAAGTGCTGATTGAGCAAAGTCCACATTGATAACTTCTTTGGCGTCGCCGGCTACGGCGGCCATTCCTGCACCGCAGGTATAGGAGAAAAGGTTCAAAACGCTTTTGCCGGCAGCAAAACTTTTAATGTGTCGACGGGCTGCTTGAAAGTCTAAAAAGAGCAGTGGATCCATGCCTCGGTGTCTGGGTCGGGTGTCGTAGGTGAGTCCAAACTCAAGGCCTTTGGATTCATCTTCCAATTCCACGGGGTGCAGGCTGTGATCGGCTGAGCCGCGTTTGGCCCGGTGATTCCAAACCGGTGTGAGCGACAAGCCGGTTGCATCGGCAACGCTTGCTTGAAGGGTCTCTAAAAGTTTGGTTTCAATCGGTTCACGCCAGGTTTGAACGAGTAGGCAATCGCCGTAGCGGTCTACGGTGAGTCCTGGGCAACCTTCGTTGGTTCCATGAAAGAGCCGGTAGCAGGTTGTTTGCTCGGCATGGAGTGTCTCAATAAGTTGCTCTCGCTTCTGGAGCGCAGGGAGAAACAGAGAGGATAGAAAGTCGTCGTTCATGTCACTGCCTGGGGTGAGTCAAAGACTCTGAGACTATTTCTTGGGAGCTTTTGGATTGGCGTCGGCCCAGTGCTCTTTGATGAGCTTTTTCGCGTAGGCGCCAGTTGCCATTCTATAGTTGCTCTGCAGTACTTTGTCGGTGTACCTAGGGAATTCAACCTACCAAAACCCTAGAGCCTGAATGTATAACATCACGCTTTCGACTTGCCGAAAATCGCTAGTTCTTCCATTTTTAGCCTGAAATAGAGAAATTCAGCGCCCTACCCGGCTAACCAACGCCCGCAACTGGGCTCAGTCTGGGGCTCAACACACACCTATCCACCAAAGCTACAAAAAAGGCTTCGAATATTGGGAGATTTCAAGCTGCTCCCCACTCCCATTCATTCTCAAAATCAAATTCTCGCTGAGCAATAAATTGAGACGGATCAAAATCGGGGGAATCTGCAGGAAGGCCCATCGAACCGAGAATTGCGCGAATCGCATCGCGCTCCATAATACACGCAATCAAGCGCATAGGCCCTTGGCATCGCGGACACTCTAAAACATCAAGCTTAAATGCTCGCTTCATGAGCTCAGACCAACATTCATTCTGGGAATTCTCTACCCGGCTTTTTCCAGAAACAACCACAAACGAGCGAAGTGACGACGCCGATGCCAATACCCCATGATAGCGCACCTG
>JABJBS010000249.1 GCA_018668695.1 Deltaproteobacteria bacterium | reverse complement strand
TGACTACCTCCCCGCCTACGCCGGCAACCTAGATATTATGACCGCTGCTGCGTTGCGCACCGGTGAGCTTTTTGCTGAAGAAATCACCGCCGGTCGGCTCAATCTACAAAGCGCATAGGAAATTAACGATGAACATCAAAGGTAAAAAAGTCGTTCTACATGACATGAGCTTGCGCGATGGTATGCACCCGAAGCAACATCAAATCAGCGTTGAGCAAATGGTAGCGGTTGCAACCGGGCTCGACGAAGCACAGGTTCCGCTGATTGAGGTCACCCACGGAGACGGTTTAGGCGGCGCCTCAATCAATTACGGATTTCCGGCAGCAACGGATAAGGAATACCTCGATGCAGTGATTCCCAAAATGAAGAATGCCAAGATCTCGGCTCTTCTTCTTCCCGGCATAGGAACTGTAGACCACTTGAAGATGGCTTATGACTGCGGTGTCCACACTATCCGCGTTGCGACCCATTGCACCGAAGCAGACGTATCCGAGCAACATATCGGCATGGCCCGTAAGCTTGAAATGGATACGGTTGGATTCCTGATGATGGCGCATATGATTTCGCCACAGGACTTGCTTAAACAAGCGCTGCTTATGGAAAGCTTTGGCGCAAACTGTATTTATTGCACAGACTCAGCCGGTTATATGCTCCCTGACGATGTCACAGACCGCATAGGTCTCTTAAGAGCCGAACTTAAACCCGAAACAGAAGTAGGCTTTCATGGCCATCACAACTTGGGGATGGGCGTTGCCAATTCAGTAGCGGCAGTGCAGTCAGGCGCGGTTCGTATTGATGGTTCTGCAGCTGGCCTGGGAGCAGGTGCCGGTAATACACCTTTAGAGGTCTTCACCGCAGTACTCGACCGAATGGGCGCAGATCATGGTATCAACCTGTTCAAGCTCATGGATGTTGCCGAGGATCTTATCGTACCGATGATGGACCAACCTGTTCGCATCGATAGAGACGCCCTCGTGCTTGGTTATGCGGGCGTTTATTCGTCCTTCCTTCTCTTCGCCCAACGGGCTGCGAAAAAGTACAACCTCTCATCACGGGATATTCTCGTTGAGTTGGGTCGTATGAAGACGGTTGGTGGCCAAGAAGATATGATTGAGGATGTAGCTTTGGATATGGCGAAGAAGGCACAGGCCGCTCAATAACCCTTTAAGGCAAAAAGCGACCCGGAGTACTCTCAGTTTACCTCGAGGTCCATGGCCAATGCGTCGCGCTGCTCAGCGCTTAGCTCAATATCGATTTCCATTGCAGGGTGACTCAAGCCAATACCCACTGGCTTTTGGTCGCCACAACTGAACTTTAAATATTGAACAGCCGACAATCGGTCGTCGCCTATTTGACGGTCGTCATAAATTGCCATGGCACGGCTTCCATCAGCCAAGGCCATGTACATATGCTTTGGTAAATCTTTCCATTTACGCAAAACGATGTCTCTTTGCAGGGCGTCATCAATCTCAATCAAGAGTGTGCAACCAAGCTCACCCTCGCCGCCTAAAAGCTCATTATAAGTCTTGAGTTCATGAAGAATATCTTTCTCTTGATCCAAACCTTCAATGCGTAACATTTCCTGAATTTGATACCGCATCGTATCCGCTGTCTCGAAAAGGAACGTAAGGTGCTCCCCAACGTGGACCCTTCTACGCTCTTTTATCGCCAGAACATCTGCTCGAATACTCGATCGCTGCTCATTGTATGCATCGCCTTCTAAAATCTCTTCGCGCTTAACTTTCCTCATCTTTTTCTCCTTCGGTCAGTAGTCGTGTTTCGAACCCGTCGGGCCGATAGGCCTTCGCCAAAACAGTCATGGGGTGCATCGGTCGCACGCCTGCATGTTGATCAAACTGCAATGCTGCGAGCGGACAATCTGTTGCCCAAACCTCAGCATCCGCCTCTTTCATACCGTCAAATGCCTTTTTGCCTATTCTGATGGAAGTTTCAAACCCTTCAACACGCATTGCGTAAGTACCGTCGTGGCCACAACATTCCATGGTGAGCTTAGGTTTGACTTCCGGAATAATTTTTAAAATATCACGCCCTTTGAAGCCTTTGGCTTGTGCTCTCAAATGGCATGGAGCGTGGTATGCCACCTTCACTCCCGGTGTACTTTGAAACTCTTTATTGAAGCGTTCTTCTTTACGAATACCCCAGAGAAACTCCGGCGCCTCCATCACTGCCTCTGATAGCTTTTTCGCGCGCTCGCGGTCTTCACCTTCGAGAAGCTCCGGCCACTCCTGTCGCATCATCATCGAGCAGGTTGGGTTAAGGCCGAGCACTTTCGCACCTTTTTCAACCAGTGGCATCAGAATGTTAAGGTTCTCATGCGCCCACTCTCGTACCTTATCAAGGTCACCATGCTCCCAGGCCGGCATTCCGCAGCACTTCAGTCCCTCAACACACACGACATCAACCTGGCTCTTCTGCAGGACAAAGACTGTATCACGGCCAATTTGAGGCTCATTGTTCTGAACGTAGCACGTTTGGAAGAGAACCGCTTCGTGCGGCGTCTCGTCTGTACTTGGCACCGTGAGATTTTCACGCTCTGCCCATCTCTCGAAGGTTGTGGAGGCAAAATCGGGAAGCAATTTATCGCGGTGGACTCCCAAGAACTTTTCCATCATCCAGCGGTGAGCCTTCACACGGTTCATCACATTGGCAATGCCAAACGATTTACGTGCCATCGCTGCGCTGGCATCAGGATCTCCGAGAACCTTATCACGAAAGCTGGATCCGTTTTTACGGTTCTCTACTGCCTTGTAGCGATGTACCAGTTTGGGAAAGTCGAGCTGAAACTCATGCCCTTCCCGAGGCGTATACGGGCATTGCACTTCACAAAGCTTGCATTGGAAGCAAGCATCCATGACATTCGAAGTTTGGGCGTCGGTAATTTTCCGAACATCACCGTCATGTTGATTATCAATAAAGTCGAATAAATTTGGGAACGAATCACAGTATTTGAAGCACATACGGCAACCATGACAAACCTCATAGGCTCGCGTCAGTTCCTTTTGGAGTGCCTCTTCGTCCCAGTAAAGCGGTTCGATGGGATCATAGCTCATCCCATCTGATGGCAGATAGGAAATATTTTTGCTTCCAGACATAGCGATCCCCTTTACGAATCCCATTCGCACAAACGCATGCGCCGAGAAGCGGTGACTCCCCACGCGTTTGCAAATTTCAATTTGAAAATTTGAATGTGAAGTATGCAGCCGAACTTTGAGTCCGGCTGCATATTTCCGAATACATGCTACTTAGCTAATGGATTCCAGAAGCTCTTGAAAACGACCTGCGTGCGACTTCTCAGCCTTCGCAAGTGTTTCAAACCAATCTGCAACCTCGCCAAAACCCTCTTCACGAGCAGTCTTAGCCATCCCTGGATACATATCTGTGTATTCATGGGTTTCGCCAGCAACAGCTGCCTTGAGCATGGCCGCTGTATCATCAATTGGAAGACCGGTAGCTGGATCGCCTACCTTCTTTAAATAATCGAGGTGACCGTGTGCGTGACCGGTTTCGCCTTCAGCTGTCTGACGAAAGTTACCAGCTACTTCTGGGTAACCTTCAACATCCGCCATTTTTGCGAAATAGAGGTAACGGCGGTTCGCCTGTGATTCGCCAGCAAATGCTGCCTTGAGATTATCTTCTGTTTTTGAGCCCTTAAGTTCAGACATGAGCCTGTCTCTCCTTGTAGATGAACCATTTTAATTAAATTAGGATTACCCGCCTGCGGGCTCTCCTTCGATAATGACTGTGAGTCGCGTCGCATTATAACGCTTTTTCAACGCATCAAGATTTGCGATTTCTATATCTTCGTACGGTATGTCGATTAATCGACCCGTCCGATGGTCTCGCAAATGGTGATGAGCTTTAGTGTTGCCGTCATAACGAACCGGATCTTGAGCCCCGCCGCTCACCTCAACGAGTAGACCCGCTTCTACAAAAAGACTCAAAGTGTTGTAGACCGTTGCCTTGGAAACCATAGACAACACCTTCGACACATTCTCTAGAACTTCGCTGGCCGTGGGATGATCTCCCTCCACCAGCACATAGCGAGCAATGGCAATCCGCTGAGCCGTGAGCCCCACGCCTGCATCAACCAATACTTGCTTTAATTCTTGTTCGTTGAGTTGAGCCTTCATGGAGGTAGACTAAGTCTAAATCTATACTTAGTCAAGCTAGCTATCTGGATTAGAGGCCCGCTTAAGGCTGAGGAACCATACGTATTAGTTGAGGTGTGATCAAAAGAAATCCTCGGGCATTCTGTGGGCTTAAAAAAGTCTTATGATTCTAGATAAATACGCAGTCCTTAATGAAAGAGTTGGGGGCTTCTGCCCGAATAGAATGAACCGCTCAACACATTATCCATGAGTTCACTTGAAGCGCCACAGCACTCTGAGTAGTGTGCGCGCCTTCTGGGAGGAAACATGCGCAACTATTTTTCAATTCTTATTTTGGCGATGACGTTCACTAC
>JABJBS010000248.1 GCA_018668695.1 Deltaproteobacteria bacterium | reverse complement strand
CGGCTCCGTCTGAGGCGCTGCACTTGGCTCAGTTCGAACGGTTTTTCGCGGCGCAAAGCGACTCTGATAGCGAGGCTCAACTTGAACCGACTGAAATTCGCCTTCGTCTATTTCTTCACCAGTATGCGAAAAAGATGTGTCTCCGGTGGAAACACTTGTGGCAACCGCCACACCCCGATCAGGAGTCACCGACGCCTGGGGGCTTACTGTTAACGAGGGGTAGCCCGCATCATCACCATCGTAATTGGCACGTTTTCCCGGATCGCTTAAGGTCTCAAAGGCCATTTGAACACGGCGCCGGCGACCTGCAAGCTCTGCATCATCAACCATGGAATAAAGGGCAAGGTAATCTGTCTCGATTTCAGATAGAATTCGCCGGTAAGCATTCATGACTTCATCATCATTGGCGTTTGGTCCTAAACCAAGCACCTCATAAAGACTTTGCTTATCGTCAAAATAAGTCACGAGAAGTTCCTTATAGTCCCAAGGACGTGACAACCTCACGAATGCCACGACTTGCTCCACAGTCAGGATGAGCCACCAGAAGTGGTTGCCTGCGCCTTACGGATTTCCAAACGGCGTCGTCATACGGGATCGTCCCCAAGAATTCCATACCAATACCAAAATACTTATGGCACGCCCGGGCGATCGCTCCGCCCAGCTTATACTCCTGCTCTGTTCTCGCTTGGTTCACAACAAGCTTTAGAGGCATTCTGCTTAGCTCTTGGTGTAAAAGCTCACCCGCCTCTTCATTTCTTTCCGCCACATACGCAACGAGATCGGCAGGTGTTTTTAAGCCTCGACTCTGCGGGTCCGAAATTGCATCGCGTAAAAGCGGTTTAAAATTCCAAGATGCCTGAAGGTGCTTTAGCCGTCGATAATAGGCCGCTTTGATAAACCGGTAAGCGTTTTCGATAGAAGTTGGTTCGGGAATCACGGTTAAGATGCCATGCTCAGCGATTAGGAAAAAATCGAGAATATTAAAACTGGTGCCACCACCCAAATCGACAATGACGTAGTCGACACCAAGCCGTGAGATTTCCCGTAACAAGCGAAGCTTTTGCGTATATTTCGGATTTGCTGCACCCAAAACATCCAGGGCGCCACTGATAAGCCCGAGGCCCTCTGTGTTGGTCTCGGTAACCACATCGGCAAGATTATCTACTTTTCGTCCGATGAAATCAGAGAGCGTTTGAACCGGTGTTGGTATTCCCAGGCAGGTGTGAAGGTTTGCGCCTCCTAAATCTGCATCGACCAAGACCACTTTAGCGCCTCGGCTCGCGAGGTGAACGCCCAGGTTCGCGCTGATGAGGCTTTTACCAATACCGCCTTTACCGCCACCAACGGCTATGACCTTTTGTCCAGGCTGTACGGCTTGAGCAAGTGCATCGAGCGGATTTGATTTTGAGTGAATATCACCCTCTAACGCATCGGCGGAAACGGGCGTCTCAAACTGAGAAGATTGCATTGGTTCCAAGCCTGACACTGCTTACCCCCTGATAACACAGTGATGAGTGGGTTAATCTAGGTCTTAAGTCTAACTCAGGGCCTACTCCGCAGCAATCACGCCAGTGCTCTAGTGGTCTTTTTCTGCAATAAAGCTCAAGACCAGCGGAAAAACCTCGCGCGGTGCATCCCGACCCACCAAGAGGTCAATATGCCCATAATCGATTGAATCCCCGAAACGCAGCCCCATCTCGCGGTAACGTAAATCACTGCTGGATACTCTGCCCGCCGAACGAAAGACTGCTTCAGGAGGCGCGATTCGGTCTTCACTCCCACTGATCATCATCATCGGTAACTCAATGGCTCCAAGTCGCTCTTCAAAATCGTAAGGTCCCTCGTAAGGCTCCGCGTTTGAGCTAAAGATCCGGTCACCCAGCTCTTTAAAAATTCTCAGCGGAATATCATCGATGGCCTCTTGAGCCATGAGGTTGATAACTGAGCGGTCCATATTCGCTTTGTTTAGGACCGTGCCATCCACCAGCCAAGCTCCCATAGCCGCCAGATTACCGGCCGCGCCGACAAGTCTTTTAAGGGGCACACGGATTCTGGTTTCGTTCGGCGTAATTTTGCGTGCAAGCTGTAAAAGCCGACTTTCACGCTTTTTAAGCTCCAGACCTTGGAGAAATGGTGTCCCAATGGTCGTTAAAGACTCGAGGAGCTCTGGTTGCTCGGTTGCAAGCGCAGAAAAAAGCATACCACCCATAGAATGGCCGACTCCGTGAATCGCTTTTGCACCTGAACGCTCCAGAACTTTATGAACAATGGCCGGTGTATCCAAGCGAGCATACTCGCCAAAGCCCCATTCATAATCTGGAGCCACGCCCTTGGGAGGACGACTTAGCCCGGCGCCTCGCACCTCACCCACATAAACATCGAAACCATGCTCCGCGGCCATTAAGGCCAGTGAATGGGCTGCATCAGCGTGCAAGTTAACTCGATTGGTGGCCATACCATGCAAAAGGACGATGGGATAATTGCGGTGAGGTGCTTGGCCTCTCCAGTGATGAATCGCCAGTGACCAACCATCTTCAGTGGTCGTGTAGATGGTTTCGGGATGAACGGAATAGCGCCGTGAACGAGCCGATTGTGACTGCACAACCAATTCGGGTGCAACCACTTCATTCTCTATTGGCATAACAACGCCAGCACTGGCCATATGACTTACCCCTTCCTAAGAACCCTATAACACCGGTCTGGCAAAAAAAATGACCATCTGACCGGGCTTCCCTGAAAACCCCCCAAGCAGCCTAGATCACGCATCGCGTCACCGCCAGGGAAATCTGTGGGATTTTTTAACAAATTTTGGCCATTTTTTTGACGGATCTTTTTATAGAGGTCATACTGGATACAGAATTGAATAAATATGTAGTAGTTTCAACATGATGGATAAGTAGGCGAAACGGATTCGCCTCGATAGAGGATAACTCTTATGACAAAAAGAATGAAGAATGCTTCCACCACAGCCACCCAAACGGTTCGTGAAAAAACGCTTAAGCTCACAGCGCAGGAAGAAAAAGTTGTTCGCATGCTTCACGGACTGCCCGCACCCGGGGATCACGTCCTAGAGCAAGTTGGTCAAGAATTTCCCGATACTGCAGCTCAGCTTGAGGCCATTGAAAGGCGTGCTTTCGAAGCAGCTGGACCACGGCAAAACCCAACCAAGCGTAAAATCATTAATAGCTTGCGACGAAAAGGCCTCTAGGCTTTACCCAATCAGGTCGGCTTTCGCGGCCTGCATTCTACTTTCCAAGATGAACGACCGACGGTAAACTCATGATGGCATCGATGAGATGCTCCATGGGTCCGTCTTCAAAGACAATACCGAAACCTGGCAGTTTGGGGCTTTGGCGCCATTTCCGTGTCCAGGCCACCCGTCCTTTGATTTCGAACGGTAAATCATAGAGGTCTCGGAGCTCAACGACGACCGGCATATCTTTCTCTGCTTGCTGATAAGTATGAAAGAAACAGCCTCGAGCGCCGATATTAAGGATTGTTCCCATTTCCCAGGCCTCATCCTCACCGAATTTAAGCCGTCCACGCAGCTGAACCGCCAATCTGACGTCTTTGCGTCGGATATCATCTCGGCTCCAAGCAGGACTGCCAATCGAAATTTCATCGAGTGCTTCTAGAAATGGGGCCCGGTTGATGGGGTGGGTCGAAATGACCATCAGACCACCGCCCGGCTTTTTACGACAGCGTAAGATCGGCCACCTTAGCTCAAGGTTCGTCAGTGCCACGATGGCGTCGCCGTTCATTTTTCGGCCGCTTACCATATCGACGATCACTGCAAGTGGGGGTCGACGGATACAGGTTTTGAAGACCTCGACAACATCATCAACCATTTCAACCTTGTGAGTCGCCTCAACCAGCTCGTTGCTGTAGCGACCTTGCCGCTCAGCATCACACAATACAACGAAACGATTATCAGTAACCATCTTGCATCCCTCCCTGGACGCCCGCTTCTAGTATATCAAGAAATGAGTCCAACGCGAAGACTGGTGAAAATGTCAGGGCAAAGGCGTATGAGACGTAATCAGGAGGTGGATATGAGCGATTTGAGTTACACCGGTAAAAAGTGGGTTTGGCCCGAGATGAAGAGCCATCCACAACCAACTCCCTTGGCCCCCTGGCTAATGACCATCCTAGGAAGCCGTGGCATTCAAACCGAAGATATCCCTGAATATCTCGATAAGTCTCTAAAAACACTACATGATCCACGACTTATGGCAGATATGGAGCCCGCAGTCTCGCGTCTTTGCGAGGCTATTACCTCCGGGGAACCCATCACGGTCTATGGCGATTATGATGTGGACGGCGTCTGCTCAACGACCGTACTTGTCGAATTTCTCCGTCAGGTAGGCGCCGTCGTGAGTTTCTATATCCCAGATCGACGCGCGGAGGGTTACGGACTTAATGTAGACGCTGTCTTAAATATTGCGACGCAGTCCAAAGTACTGATTACAACCGATTGCGGCATCACAGCTTATGATGAAGTCTGCGCGGCCAACGAGGCCGGTCTTGATGTGATTATTGTTGACCATCACCAAGTGCCTGAAGCCATGCCGCCAGCGGTCGCATGCCTCAACCCCCATCGCCCCGACTGCAACTATCCCTTCAAAGAGCTTTGCGCGGCCGGCGTCGCCTTCATCCTGGTAGCTGGTTTACGACGTGAGCTACGAGATCGAGACTTTTTTAAAGATGGCCGAGAGCCCGATGTGCGCACACTTTTAGATATTGTCGCGGTTGCAACAGTTGCAGATATGGTTCCTATTTGCGGCAACAACCGAGCTCTCGTCTTCGCGGGGCTGCGCCAAATGTCTCATGCCGCTCGCCCCGGTCTCAAAGCTTTGATGAAGGTCTCCGATGTCGAAGCCGACCGTATCTGCGCCTCTGACCTTGGGTTTAAAATCGGGCCTCGCATCAACGCCCGCGGTCGCTTGGACCATGCCGGAGCAGCCGTTGATCTCATGCTCACCCACGATATCAAGCAAGCCGAAGCACTGGCTCAAGCTCTCGATGATGCCAACCAAAACCGTCGGCAAATAGAGCAAGCCGCCGTGGAAAGCGCCATCGATGCCGTAGAAAATGAAGGCTACCTCAACTATGCCGCATTGGTTATCTACCACCCGCAGTGGCACCCCGGTGTACTCGGCTTGGTGGCCAGCCGCCTGGTGCGACGTTTTCACAGGCCGACCATCGTTATCGGAGAGGGAGGCAAAGGCTCTGCCCGCAGCATCCCAGGATTTGATATTTACAGTGGCATTGAAACCGCAGCTCATCATCTTGAACGGTTCGGCGGACACAAAGCGGCTGCGGGCCTCACCATCGCAGAAGATAATATTGAAGGCTTTCGGCGAGACTTTATTGGTGTTGTTCAAAGCTCCATCGGTGCCCCGCCCTACATTCCGGTCCTTCAACCAGATCTGGAGATGGACGCCGAAACGCTTGAACTGCAAATGGTCGACGAATTAGCAGCTCTGGGGCCATTTGGGCAAAAGAACCCAGAACCCCTTCTTGTTTCTCGAGGTGTCTCTATTCGAGACAGACGCATCGTTGGCAAAGACCATTTAAAGTTAAACCTAGGCGAGCGCGGCATCGATGCCATTGCCTTTGGGTTTGGTCCCTACATGAACAAGATGCCAGAAAAGATAGACGTTGCTTACCGCATTGAGCGTAATGTTTTTCGTGGCCGTGAGAATCTGCAATTGATGGTCGAAGACATTCGCCCACACGAAACACAACCGCCGGAAACAGAAGTCGTTCTAGACTCCATATAGAAGAGACCCCTTGGTCTTAAAGCTTTGAGATTACTCTTTAATTAGCGGATGCCACAACTTGGTTGACCTTCTTGCCACCGTTGTCACGAACATGATCTGGGATCTCTCGAAGATCCCAAACAATCCCAAGCCAGCTTAGACCCTTGAGCACATACCAAGTGATATCCACTTCCCACCAATAAAAACCGCACCGAGCCGCCGACTGATAGTAGTGATGATTGTTGTGCCAGCCCTCTCCCAGTGTCAGGAGTGCCAGGAGCCAATGGTTTCGACTGTCGTCAGAAGTTTCATATCGGCGCTTCCCAAAAACATGCGTTAATGAATTGATGGCGAACGTTGTGTGCCATGTGAAAACGGTACTGAGCATAAAGCCAATCAAAAGACCGGGCATCCCAAAAAGCCAAACTGTTGCCAAGGCCATCAAAACTGGTGGGACGAGAAAATGCTTATTGAGCCAAACCAGTTCAGGGTATTTGGCGAAGTCTTTAATCTGACTCCACTCCGTCTCACTGTTTTTATAAAAGAGCCAACCAATATGAGAATACCAGAAGCCATCCACAACAGGTGAGTGAGCATCTCCAGGCTGGTCCGATTTTTTATGGTGTACCCGGTGATGAGCTGCCCACCAAATGGCGCCTCGCTGCGCACTGCATTGAGCCAAGAAGGCTAAAACAAATTGAAAGATTCGACCGGTTTTAAAACTACGATGAGAAAAATAGCGATGGTAACCCGCCGTCACCGCCCACATGCGTACCGAATATAAAACAGCACAACACACAACAGACTCGAGTGTAACCCCGGTCCAAATAGCACCGAAAACCGATAAATGCACCAGGAGCATTGGGATGGCTCCCGACCACTCATAGTCGCGCAGGCGGCGTACGGTCTTTTTGTGTTCTTGCTGCATCGTAAAATTTGCGGGTGCTTGCATCGCATACTCCAATATCGAAACCATGCCCGATTTTAATTGAAGCCAATATGACCCAGCGTTCTCAAAAGTGAGTCAATTGTGCGTTAAAATGGTGTAAATTTATTGTAATTGGACTATTTCGACAGGACCAATTGCCCGGAGTCAGGGTAAAACGAACTTATAACCGGCCCCACGAACCGATTTAAAATACATCGGGTGCCGAGGATCTGGTTCGAAGTGTTTTCGCAAACGAACGATAAAGTTATCGACCGTGCGGGTGTTTGGATAGTTCTTCAGCTTCCAAACTTTCTCAAGCAGCTCGTCTCGGCTCAAAACCCTGCCCGGATTTTCCATAAAGTACCGAATCAAATCCAGCTCAAGCTGCGTCAAGTCCACCGGCTCATCGCCCACCAAAACTTCGTGGGTATCAAAGTTGATGTGTACCTTTCCAAAGGTCACCGACGTCTCAGGCTTTTCACGCTGCTCTGATGACTGTTCCCATTGACGGCGGCGCAGCAATGAACGCACCCGAGCGAGAAGCTCAGAAAGCTCAAATGGCTTCGTCAAATAATCATCAGCGCCTGCATCAAGACCTTGAACCCTATCAGATGCAGTATGGCGTGCCGTCAGCATCAACACAGGAAGATAGATACCTGACTTTCTCAATTGGCGGCAGAGGGTAAACCCGTCGATATCCGGAAGCATCACATCAAGAACGATTAGATTAAAACCTTCGGGATTAAGCAGCATTTCGCTCGCTTCTCGCCCTGTTCCGGCAAGCTCCACATCGTATCCGTCGAGTTCAAGGTTCAGCTTAAGGCCACGAGCTAAGTGAAGCTCATCCTCGACAACCAGCAAGCGGTACCGAGTATCATCATTTTCTATTTCTGCTTCACTCATGACTCTACCTGCTTGTCCATCGGTAACACCACTGAGATGGTCGTACCGCGGCCTTGTATACCTTCGGTAGCTTTTACCTGCCCTTCCAGGCTTTTCACAAGGCTTGCCACCACGAAAAGACCCAGTCCTGTACCGCGGCGCATGTTCACTTCCTCACCCGGTACCCTATAAAAGCGGTCGAAAACTCGTTTTTGAGAGTTTTTAGGAATGCCGATGCCATTGTCCGAAACATTGATTTGAATCTTCGCTGGCGCTGAACGGCTAACATCCAGCCTCACTTCGATGGGTTTATCTGAATACTTCACCGCGTTGTCCAGGAGGTTATTCAAGATAACTTCCAAGAGAGTCTCATCAGAGTTCAAAGTGAAGCCATCGGGAATAGTGGCCTGCACACTGTCTTTGTCCAACTTGTAGCGCTTGGAGACTCGAACAATGCATTGCTGAATCAACTCTTCTAAATTCACCTCGGTGAGCCGGTGCGTTGTTTTACCAAAGGCTACCCGGCTGGCGACCAAAACGTCATCGACAAATACGGAAAGTCTGTCGATGTCATCGGCCATCATCTCGAGCAACTCTCCACGGCGTGCTTCATCTAAGTGGTGTCGCTGCAGCGTTTGTACCATCAACAAAAGCGAGGCCAGCGGACTCTTCAGCTCGTGTGTTACCGAAT
>JABJBS010000247.1 GCA_018668695.1 Deltaproteobacteria bacterium | reverse complement strand
CATTAGCCTTCCAAGCTAAGGGTCGCGAGTTCGAACCTCGTCTCCCGCTCCACCCCTGCCGGAAGCCAGTCGAGAGTGTAATACGGTGCCCTTGTAGCTCAGTTGGTAGAGCACTCCCTTGGTAAGGGAGAGGTCTCCGGTTCAAATCCGGTCAAGGGCTCCACTTCATATATAGCTAGTGAACTTAGATAGGACGCGGTCAGCACGTCGGCGCACAACGCGCTCAGGGAGAAAAAGATGGCCAAAGAAAAATTTGAACGTAACAAGCCTCACGTAAACGTGGGAACCATCGGTCACGTTGACCACGGGAAAACTACCCTGACAGCAGCGTTGACTTGTATTTCAGCAAAAGAACATGGCGGCGTTGCCGCGATTGCTTATGACGAAGTTGCTAAGGCATCTGAATCACAAGGCCGTCGTGATGCATCTAAGATCATGACAATCGCTACTTCACACGTTGAGTATGAAACAGCGAACCGTCACTACGCACACGTCGACTGCCCAGGCCACGCCGATTATGTTAAAAACATGATCACGGGTGCTGCACAGATGGACGGAGCAATCCTCGTAGTATCTGCTGCTGATGGTCCAATGCCTCAGACTCGTGAGCACGTACTGCTTGCACGTCAAGTAAACGTACCTCACCTCGTAGTATTCATGAACAAAGTAGATGTTGTTGATGATGAAGAACTTCTCGACCTCGTAGAGCTCGAAGTTCGTGAACTACTCAGCGAGTACAACTTCCCAGGAGACGACGCTCCAGTTATCCGCGGTTCTGCACTTGGTGCAATCGAAGGTAAAGAGCAGGGCGTAAACAGCATCAAGGAGCTTTTCGAAGCACTCGATACTTTTATCCCGGAACCAGTTCGTATTACTGACAAGCCATTCCTGATGCCAATTGAGGACGTATTCTCAATCTCAGGTCGTGGTACTGTTGTTACAGGTCGTATCGAGCGCGGTATTGTTCGCACTGGTGACTCTGTAGAAATCGTAGGCATCCGCGACACAACAACTACTACCGTAACTGGTGTAGAGATGTTTCGTAAGCTTCTTGACGAAGGTCAAGCGGGCGACAACGTTGGTGCTCTTCTTCGTGGTACGAAGAAGGAAGATGTTCAGCGTGGCCAAGTACTGGCTGCTCCGGGCACAATTCACCCACACCAGAAGTTTACCTGTGAAGTATATGTACTGAACAAGGACGAAGGCGGACGCCACACTCCTTTCTTCAGCAACTATCGCCCACAGTTCTACTTCCGTACAACTGATGTTACTGGTTCCATCAAGCTGCCTGAAGGCACTGAAATGGTAATGCCTGGTGACAACGTTTCAATGGAAGTTGAGCTTATCTGCCCAATCGCCATGGAAAAAGAAGTTCGTTTCGCAATTCGCGAAGGTGGACGTACGGTTGGCGCGGGTGTTGTTACTGAAATCCTCGAGTAGTCGAAGATTTTAAAGTAGCAGATTTTCCTTCGGGGAAATGTCGCGAGCTTTATTGAGCTACTGTTTGCGGCACAGGTCCTAGGCCTGATCATTTTAAAAATTAGGAGCGGCTGCGGACCATGTGGGTCCTCAGCCGCAACTTGTATTTACGGGAGTAGCTCAATTGGTAGAGTAGCGGTCTCCAAAACCGTTGGTTGGGGGTTCAAGTCCCTCCTCCCGTGCCAAACAATCTGGATGAGCAATGCTTTCTAGAGAACGATATGTTGTTGGAGTTGTTGTAGGATTGGCAATTGTCATTTCCATGGCGCTCTCTCGCGGTTTTGAATGGCTTTGGGTTTGGCAAGAATGGAATGATCCCTTCATATTAGGGATTCGCCAACTTCCAATAACAAGCGTGATTGCTTATGCAATCTCTGCTGCCCTTGCTGTTGGTACCCTACGCCATCCGGAGGTCAATACCATCGCCCTTGAGGTTGTGGATGAATTGTCCAAGGTGGTGTGGCCGACACGCGAAGAAACCGGACATGCAACCATGGTTGTGGTTATCGCGGTTCTGATTTCTTCAGCTTTCCTCGGTACCTTCGATGCCGTTTGGCTTTGGATGACAGACTGGATTCTCGGTATAGAGAAACTGCCTGGCGGCTAAGTCAGTCTGGCACACTAAGAAGAACGAGTAATTTAAATTCAGAGGCAATGATGACAACGCAAGAGCAACAAGACGTGCAAGCACCTGAAGAGGCGCCAGTCGCAGCAACAGAAGCTGAAGACACGGTAGAAGTAACCGAGGCCGCTGAGCCTGGTGAAACCGTTGAAGCCGCAGAGGTAGCTACAGAGACGGCTGAGGGCGAAGCCACTGAAGGCGAAGGTGAAGCTGAGGTCGAAGAGCCTGAAGTTAATCCAAACTTCCGTTGGTATGTTGTGCATACCTACTCAGGCTACGAAAACCGTGCGAAGGCATCGTTGGAAGAACGCATCAAGCAACAATCACTCGAAGCAGAATTCGGTGAAGTGTTGATCCCTACTGAAAACGTAGTGGAACTCGGTAAGGGCGGCACCAAGCGTACCAGCAAGCGGAAGTTTTTCCCTGGGTACATGTTGGTGCAAATGGAATTGACGGATGCCAGCTGGCACCTCATCAATGACACCCCAAAGATTACCGGTTTTGTAGGCAATGCAACCAAGCCGCCACCGGTGCCTGAAGAGCAGGTTAAACGCCTGACTAAGCAGATCGATGAAGGAACATTGAAGGCCAAACCACGGGTCAAGTTTGAAGAAGGTGAAGATGTAAGGGTCGTAGATGGTCCATTCGCTAACTTCAACGGTATCGTGGAAACGGTTAATGAAGATAAAGGAAAGGTGCGCGTGATGGTTTCCATCTTTGGTCGCTCCACTCCTGTCGAGCTAGAATTCGTCCAGGTAGAAAAGGCCTGATAATGAGCCCCCTGGCGAATTCGCCAGAAGCTGAAGAGGTAGAAAATGGCTAAGAAAATCTCGGGATACATCAAACTGCAAATCCCAGCCGGTAAGGCAAACCCATCGCCACCAGTTGGTCCCGCACTTGGTCAGCATGGTGTAAACATCATGGGTTTCTGTAAAGAGTTTAACGCTCGAACACAGGGCCAAGGTGACATGGTTATTCCAGTTGTCATCACTGTATTTGCAGACCGTTCGTTCTCATTCGTAACAAAGACACCTCCGGCGTCTATCCTTATCAAGAAGACTATCGGTCTTAAGCTTGGTAAGAAGCCCGGAAGTGGTTCAAAAGAGCCGAATAAGATCAAGGTTGGAACCCTAACTCGAGCCCAAGCAGAAGAAGTTGCGAACATCAAAATGCCAGATTTGAACGCAAAAGATCTTGAAGGTGCCGTCAATATGATCGCCGGGACTGCTGCTAGCATGGGAATTGAGTACAAGGGCTAGACAAGAACTGCTGGCGTCCCTATAAGGTGCGCCCTTTCAACTATGCAGGAGGTCCATAGGACCGTTGGTACTGCGAGGTGACTATATGCCAAAGAGTAGTAAGCGCTATAATGCGAACTATGGCCAAATAGACTGTGATAAGCGATATGAGGTGGCCGAGGCCATCACGCTTCTCAAAGACATGTCTAAAGCCAAATTTGACGAAACTGTTGAAGTTTCCATCCGTTTAGGCGTAGATCCAAAGAAATCAGACCAGATGGTACGTGGTGTGTGCAAATTGCCAAATGGCAGTGGCCGCAAGGTACGTATTCTTGTGTTGGCTAAAGGCGAAAAAGTCGATGAAGCCAAGCAAGCGGGTGCAGATTTCGTGGGTGCCGAAGACATGGTGGAAAAAATCAAAGAGGGTTGGCTCGATTTCGATAAAGTAATCGCCACACCTGACATGATGCCAAAGGTTGGTCCAATCGCACGGATTCTTGGTCCACGCGGTTTGATGCCAAACCCGAAGGTAGGCACCGTGACAACAGACGTAGCCAAGGCTGTTCAAGAAGAAAAAGCAGGCCGCGTTGAATTTCGCGTAGAAAAAGCGGGCATCGTGCACGCTGCAATCGGAAAGCTCAGCTTTGATGCTGATAAGTTACAAGAAAACTTTGTAGCTTTGATGGACAACATCGCAAAGCTTAAGCCCGCTGCAGCTAAAGGCACATATGTCAAAGCAATTTCATTCTCTAGCACCATGGGTCCTGGCCTGCGTATTGACGCGGTTAAGGCTCAATCCAGCAAGTAAGGGGTAAAAGAGATGAATCGTGTACAAAAAGAGCAGTTCGTCGAAGAAATGAAAACCAGCCTCAACGAAGCGGCTGGAGCACTTTTTCTCGATTATACCGGTCTTACCGTCAACGATACGAACCTGGTTCGTAAGAAGTTTCGGGAAGCAGGCGTAACCTATGTTGTCGTAAAGAACACTTTGATGGCTCGCGCCATGGAAGGCTCTACATACGCTGATGCAGCAACGTACCTAAAGGGTACGCCAACTGGCATCGTAATAGGTGGCGAAGATCCGGTAGCAGCAGCGAAAACAACCTTCGACGTTGTCGAAGAGTTTTCAAATATGAAAGTCAAGGGCGGAATCCTAGACAGTAAAGCAATCAACTCAGCAGAAGCTGAAGCTTTGTCTAAGATGCCAAGCAAGACTGAAATTCAGGCAGGAATCGTAGGTCTGGCAATGAGCCCAGCGAGCAACCTTATTGGTCAGTTCAAGGGTCCGGCAGGCAAGATTCTAAGCCAAATCGAGAAAATGATTGAAGGGCAAGAGGCGGCTTAAGCCCTTCCCATAAAACGAAACAAGCAACAGCACCGCAAAACGCGGTTTATAGAGCGATACTAGTAGAGGAGTTTACTATGGCAGATTCAGCAACAACTTGGAATGACGGCATCAAGACTTTGGGCGACCAAATCGTTAACTTGTCACTTCTTCAGGCTAAAGAGCTAAGCGATTACCTGAAGGAAGAGCATGGCTTGGAAGCAGCAGCAGGCGGAGCCGTAATGATGGCAGCGCCAGCAGCTGGCGGCGCAGAAGCAGCAGCAGAGCCAACAGAGTTCAACGTAATTCTTACTGAAGCTGGTGCAAAGAAAATCCAGGTGATTAAAGAAGTACGTGCAGCAACTGGTCTTGGCCTCAAAGAAGCTAAAGAGTTAGTTGATAGTGCACCAAGCACAATCAAAGAGACCCTTCCTAAGGAAGAAGCCGAGGAGCTCAAAGCTAAGCTTGAAGCTGCTGGTGGCAAGGTCGAACTCAAAGCTTGAGTTATACAGTTGGCAGTCAATAAACCGAGCAGTTAAAAATAAATGTTCGGTTTTATTGACACCGGCACCTTTTCGGGCCAGTAAGCTGGCTCGTTGGGCACTCGTGAGGTCATCCTTCAAGATGGCCTCGTGTAGTTTCTAGGTTCTACCGAAATCCTATCAGGGAGCGAGTCTGCGCATGGCAACGTCTCAGATTCAAGACAACTTTCGCATGCGAAAGAGTTTTGGCAAGATTAAGCCCCTTATCGACATTCCTAATCTAATTGACACCCAGAAGAGAAGCTACGACAAGTTTCTTCAATTGGCTGTTGATCCGATGGAACGAGAAGACACTGGCCTACAGGCCGTGTTTAAGCGGGTCTTTCCGATTAAAGACTTTAACGAAACAGCATCGCTGGACTTCGTGAAGTACGATATCGATCCACCGAAATACGATGTTGACGAATGTCACCAGCGGGGCATGACATATGCCGCGCCGATGAAGGTGTCTATTCAACTCATCGTATGGGAACAAGACGAAGTCACCGGCCAGCAGGCCGTACGGTCTGTCAAAGAGCAGGACGTATATTTTGGTGAAATACCGTTGATGACAGAACATGGTACGTTCATCATCAATGGTACTGAGCGCGTTATCGTGTCTCAGCTTCATCGAAGTCCCGGTGCCTTCTTTTTCGTCAATCAAGACAAGACGAAAACGAATGCAAGCGGTATGCTACTTCACAGCGCGCGGATTATTCCAAACCGCGGTTCTTGGCTCGACTTTGAGTTCGATACCAAGGATATCTTGCATGTGAGAATTGACCGTCGTCGTAAGATGCCGGCCACTATTCTCCTCAAGGCGTTGACGTATTCAGCACAAGATCTCCTCGACTACTTCTATGATAAAGAAACCATCTACCTCTTAGGTAAAGATGATTATCAGAAGTCTGTCGATGTATCTTTGCTACTGGGGCAGCGCGCGACTAAGGAAATTCGGGATCCCGAGACTGACGATATTATCGTTCGTAAGAACCGCAAGTTTACTCGCGGTGCAGTCAAGAAGATTACGAAGGCCGAAATCACGCGTATCTCGGTTGACGAAGAAGAAATCATCGGCGCGGTTTCCGCGGGCGACGTCATTGACGACGAAACCGGTGAAGTGCTTCTCGAGAGCAACGAGACTATCACTGAAGAAAAACTCGCGATGCTGCTCGAAAAGGGCGTAGCTGAGTTTCCAATTCTCTTCATCGATGGTTTGAACGTAGGTCCTTACCTACGTGACACGCTCTTGGTTGATAAGGTTGAGACTGAAGAGGAATCTCTTCTCGAAATCTATCGACGGTTGCGACCCGGTGATCCACCGACAATCGATACAGCACGGGTTTTCTTTCACAACCTGTTCTTCAACCCAGAACGTTATGACCTTTCGAAGGTTGGTCGTCTGAAGCTTAACTACAAGTTTGGCGATGACGATGGCGATTTGGAAAACACCGTTCTCAGCAAGCACGACATCATGGAAGTTGTGCGTTATTTGCTCGAGCTTAAAAACGGTCGTGGGAACGTTGACGATATCGATCACTTGGGCAACCGACGTGTTCGTGCTGTTGGCGAGCTACTCGAAAACCAATTCCGCGTAGGTTTGGTGCGTATGGAACGCGCAATTCGTGAGCGAATGAGCCTTCAAGAAATTGAAACGCTTATGCCGCACGATTTAATCAACGCTAAGCCGGTCTCGGCAGTGGTTAAAGAGTTTTTCGGTTCATCACAACTTTCACAGTTTATGGATCAGACCAACCCATTGTCTGAAGTGACGCACAAGCGTCGTCTTTCGGCTCTCGGGCCAGGTGGTTTGACACGTGAACGTGCAGGTTTTGAAGTACGAGACGTTCACCCGACTCACTATGGTCGTATCTGTCCGATTGAAACACCGGAAGGACCTAACATCGGTCTGATTTCTTCACTGAGTACACATGCTCGCGTGAACGAATACGGTTTCGTCGAAACCCCTTATCGCAAGGTGCTAGACGGCAAAGCAACGACGGATATTTCGTACTACAGTGCACTTCAGGAAGAGCCACACGTCATTGCTCAGGCAAACGCTCAGCTAGAAGCTGATGGCAACTTCACTGAACCACTCGTGGCGTGTCGACGGGGTAGCGATACTCTCATGATGCGTCCTGAAGACATCACTTTGATGGACGTTTCACCGAAGCAGCTCGTATCTGTTGCATCGGCTCTCATCCCATTCCTCGAGAATGATGATGCGAACCGTGCATTGATGGGTTCGAACATGCAGCGTCAAGCAGTTCCGTTACTGCGTACCGAGGCACCACTTGTGGGTACCGGTATGGAGCTTAACGTAGCGCGTGACTCCGGTGTTACCGTAACAGCACGTCGAGACGGCGTTGTTGAATCGGTAGATGCTACAAGAATCGTTGTTAAAGCGAATACACGTGACGAAGAGTCAACTGATGTTGCGCAGGAAGTAGATATCTACAACCTCGTTAAGTATCAGCGCTCTAACCAGAATACCTGCATTAACCAGCGTCCCATCGTTAAGAAGGGCGACAAAGTTAAGGTTGGTGATTGTATCGCTGATGGTCCTTCAACGGACCGCGGCGAACTCGCTCTGGGTCGTAACCTCACAGTGGCATTCATGCCATGGCAAGGTTACAACTTTGAGGATTCAATCCTCCTGAGTGAAAAGTTGGTTCACGAAGATTACTACACTTCAATTCACATTGAGGAATTTGAGTGTGTGGCGCGTGATACTAAGCTTGGTAAAGAAGAAATCACACGAGATATTCCAAACGTAGGTGAGGAAGCACTCTCGGATCTTGATGAAGCCGGTATTATTCGTATCGGAGCAGAGGTCCGCGCAGGCGATATTCTCGTAGGTAAAATTACGCCAAAAGGTGAAACACAGCTTTCACCTGAGGAAAAACTTCTTCGTGCCATCTTTGGCGAAAAAGCGGGAGATGTACGCGATACATCACTACGCGTTTCACCAGGTGTTACAGGTACAGTCATTGGGGCTCAAGTCTTCGCTCGTAAGGGCGTTGATAAAGATGAGCGCGCTCAACTGATTGAGGAAGAAGAAGAAACACGTCTTCTCAAAGACCAAAATGATGAAATCAAAATCATCAAAGACAGTGCTCGACGTAAAATCGTTGCTCAGTATCTGAACAAGGAAACCGTTGCGCGCTTGATTGATGATAAAGGTGAAGTTCTTGTTCCTAAGGGTGAAACTCTTACGGCTGAACTACTTGCCAGCGTACGCGAAAAATATCTGGCGGAAATCCAGGTAGGCGACGACGATGTTGAAGAGAAGGTAGAAGCCATTCTCGAATCAGCAGATGAACGTGTTGCACTCGTTAAGCTGACTTTCACCGATAAGATTGCGCGTCTAAAGAAGGGCGATGAACTCGCTCCGGGCGTCATCAAGATGGTTAAAGTTTACGTGGCTATCAAACGTCGCCTCCAAGTAGGTGATAAGATGGCCGGCCGTCACGGTAACAAGGGTGTTATCAGTCGCATTATGCCGATTGAAGATATGCCTTACACCGTTGAAGGTATTCCAGTGGATGTTGTTCTCAACCCGCTGGGCGTTCCATCTCGTATGAACGTTGGTCAGATTTTGGAAACGCACCTTGGTTGGGGCGCTCGGGAAATTGGTCGTAAGATTGATGACTTCCTTGAGCAGTACCAAACAGATGCGATTCGCAATGAGCTTAAGTTGTTCTTTGACTCTTCTGAAGAGTCAACGTTCCTCGACAAGCTTGATGCAGACGATCTGGCGCGGCTTGCATCACGTATCAAGGGCGGTATTCACTTTGCGACACCTGTATTCGAAGGTGCCCGTGAAGCCGACATTGATAAGGTTCTAGAAAAGGTTGGTCTATCGACCTCTGGTCAAACTACATTGTTTGACGGTCGTAGCGGCGAGCCCTTCGACCAGCCTGTAACCGTTGGTGTTATGTATGTCTTGAAGCTTCACCACTTGGTGGATGACAAGATTCACGCACGTTCAATTGGTCCGTACTCATTGGTTACGCAGCAACCGCTCGGTGGTAAAGCACAGTTCGGTGGACAGCGTTTGGGTGAGATGGAAGTTTGGGCAATGGAAGCTTACGGGGCAGCACATGCACTCCAAGAGTTTCTCACAGTCAAGTCCGATGATGTTCAGGGTCGTACCCGAATGTATGAGGCGATTGTGAAGGGTGAAAACACCCTTGAGTCCGGTGTCCCTGAGTCTTTCAACGTACTGACCAAAGAGCTTCAGGCACTTTGTTTGGATGTTGAAATGCTTGAAGACGAGACCAACGAAGACATTCCAGGATTTTAATTCCTAATTGGTTGATTCAATACAACTTTTTAATCTCTCGGCCGAGTAACATCGTTGTCGTTCAACCGAAAAGAGGTTTACCGTGAAGGATATATTTTCATTCTTCGAGAAGCCCAAAGACCCAGTTCACTTCAATGCGATTCGCGTTTCGATTGCGAGTCCAGAGAAAATTCGTGAATGGTCACATGGCGAAGTAAAGAAACCAGAAACCATCAACTACCGGACATTTAAGCCCGAGCGTGATGGTCTCTTTTGTGCACGTATCTTTGGACCAATCAAAGATTACGAATGCCTTTGCGGTAAGTACAAGCGGATGAAACACCGCGGTATCGTATGTGAAAAATGCGGTGTTGAGGTTATTCAGTCGAAGGTTCGTCGTGAGCGTTTAGGTCACATCAACCTGGCCACTCCTGTAGCGCATATTTGGTTCCTGCGTTCTGTACCATCTCGAATTGGTGCAGTTCTCGACATGACCATGCGTGAACTTGAGAAGGTTCTCTACTGCGAAGCTTATACGGTAACTGATCCAGGCAAAGTGGAATTGGTTCCAGGTCAGATTCTGACTGAAGACGAATACCAAGAGCTTGTTACTGAGCACGGCCCAGGTTCATTTGAAGCCAACATGGGTGGTGACGCGATTCGTGACCTTCTACGTAACTGCGACATTGAAGCAATGTGCGGTGTTTTACGTGAAGGCATGGTTACAACAACTTCAGAAGCGAAGCGTAAGAAGCTTGCCAAGCGTCTGAAGGTTTGTGAAGCGATTCGTGATTCGGGCAACCGAGCTGAGTGGTTGATGCTGGAAGTTATTCCTGTTCTTCCTCCAGATCTTCGCCCATTGGTACCTCTCGATGGCGGCCGTTTTGCAACGTCTGACCTTAACGACTTGTATCGACGCGTTATCAACCGCAACAACCGACTTAAGCGTCTTCAAGAGTTGAACGCTCCTGAAATCATTATCCGTAACGAAAAGCGTATGCTTCAAGAAGCAGTCGACGCACTGTTCGATAACGGTCGTCGTGGTAAGAGCATCACTGGACCAAGCAAGCGTCCATTGAAGTCACTCTCCGACATGATTAAAGGTAAGCAAGGTCGATTCCGTCAGAACCTTCTTGGTAAGCGTGTTGATTATTCTGCACGTTCAGTCATCGTTGTTGGTCCAGAGCTTAAGCTCCACCAGTGCGGTCTACCAAAGGTTATGGCTCTCGAGCTATTCAAGCCGTTTATTTACAATAAGCTTGAAGAACGCGGCTACGTTACAACCATCAAGAGTGCGAAGAAGATGGTTGAAAAGGCTATGCCAGAGGTTTGGGATATCCTCGACGAAGTTATTCGCGAGCACCCGGTTATGCTTAACCGTGCACCAACGCTTCACCGCTTAGGTATCCAGGCATTTGAACCTGTACTGATTGAAGGTAAAGCAATTCGCTTACACCCACTCGTTTGTACAGCATTCAACGCCGACTTTGACGGTGACCAGATGGCGGTTCACGTGCCTCTCTCAGTAGAAGCACAGCTTGAAACCCGTGTTCTAATGATGTCTACAAACAACATTTTGAGCCCAGCCAACGGTCGTCCAATTATCGTACCTACTCAAGATATCGTCTTGGGTTGTTACTACATGACTCGTGAGCGTCCAGGAATGGTCGGCGCGGGTATGCGGTTTGCTAGCATCGATGAGGCGCGCGCAGCATACGACCAAGGTGTTGTAAGCTTACAAGCTTCGGTGAAGTGCAAAGTCGACGGCGAGAACGTAGATACTACGGTTGGTCGTTTGCTGATGTACGAAATCGTCCCTAAGGGATTGCCCTTTGCTCTGGTTAACCAGGTCATGGACAAGAAGGCTTTGGGTTCGTTGATTGACGCTTGCTATCGTAACTGTGGTCAGAAATCGACAGTTCTTCTTGCGGACGCTTTGAGAAGCATGGGTTATGACAACGCGACTCGCGCTGGTATCTCCATTGCTATCAAGGACATGGAAATCCCGAAGAAGAAGGATGCTTTCATCGATAAAGCACAGGACCAAGTGGGTGAAATCGAAAACCAGTATAACGAAGGTCTGATTACAGACGGTGAGCGTTATAATAAGGTTATTGATATTTGGTCACGGGTTGCTGAAGAGCTTGAAGTTGAGTTGATGAATAACATCGCCAGCGACAGCTACACAGATGAAAATGGCGAGGAAAAGCCAATTGCATCCATGAACTCAGTTTATATCATGGCTGATTCAGGTGCTCGTGGTTCTCGTCAGCAGATTAAGCAACTTGCAGGTATGCGAGGCTTGATGGCGAAACCATCTGGTGAAATTATCGAAACACCGATTACGGCGAACTTCCGTGAAGGCTTGAGCGTACTTCAGTACTTCATCTCCACACACGGTGCTCGTAAGGGTCTAGCAGATACAGCCTTGAAAACAGCAAACTCAGGTTATCTAACGCGTCGTCTCGTTGACGTTGCACAAGACACAGTTGTTGTTGAATACGATTGCGGTACTCTTGATGGTATTGAAATCGAGGCATTGATTGAAGCTGGTGAAGTCATTGAGCCATTGGGTGACCGTATTCTAGGTCGCGCAGCGCTTGAAGATATCGTTCATCCACACACTGAGCAGGTGCTCGTTGCCGCAGGTGAAATGATTGATGAAGCGAAGGTTATTGAAATCAATAACTCACCTATCCGACGTGTGCGGGTTCGTTCACCACTGACTTGTCAGGTGAAGCGAGGAATTTGCGTTGAGTGTTACGGTCGTGACCTTTCCCGAGGCCACAAGGTAAACATCGGTGAAGCGGTCGGCGTTATCGCTGCTCAGTCAATTGGTGAGCCAGGTACTCAGCTTACGATGCGTACATTCCACATTGGTGGTATTGCTTCGGGTCGTGCCGCTCAGTCTACTTTGGAAGCACGTGGTAACGGTACCATCCGATACATGGGCTTGAACACAATCACGAAGGTTGATGGTCAAATCGTTGTTATGAACCGTAACGGTGAAGTAGCAATTATTGACGAAGGCGGTCGTGAGCGTGAGCGCTACAGTGTAAACTACGGTGCAACCATGAAGGTGCCTGATGGCGAACAAGTGGTTTCCGGCGGAATCATTTGTGAGTGGGACCCCTTTGCATCTCCAATTCTTACAGAAGTTGCAGGTAAGGTTCAGTTTGGTGACCTTATTGAGGGTGTTACTACACAGGAACAGATTGATGATATCACCGGTCTTGCACGACGTACCGTTATGGAGTCGAAAGACAAGGATACTCGACCACGTTTACAAATCACCGCGGATGACGGCCAGATTCTTAAGATTCCTGGCAGCGAAAACGAGGCACGTTATTACTTGCCAATCGGTACCAACATCACAGCCGCAGATGGCGATGATATGGAAGCCGGTGACGTTATTGCGAAGATTCCTCGTGAGACAACGAAAGATAAAGATATTACAGGTGGTCTGCCACGGGTTGCTGAGCTCTTCGAAGCTCGCAAGCCGAAAGAGCACGCTTTGATTTCTGAAATCGATGGTACTGTCCAGTTCGGTAAGGACACCAAAGGTAAGCGAAAAGTTATCGTTGTACCTGATATCGGTGACCCTGCTGAGTACTTGGTGGCCAAAGGCCGTCACTTGACTGTCCAGGAAAATGACCGTGTTCGCGCGGGTGAGCCATTGATGGACGGTCCTAACAACCCACACGATATCCTTCGGGTTCTCGGTGAAAAAGCTCTCGGTAAGTACCTCACGGATGAAATCCAAGAAGTTTACCGTCTGCAGGGTGTTCGTATTAACGATAAGCACATCGAAACGATTGTTCGTCAGATGCTTCGTCGTGTTCGTATCAAGGATGTGGGCGATACGAAGTTCCTCGTAGAAGAGCAGGTTGAAAAGACTGTATTTGAAGCTGAGAACGAGCGCATCATGAATGATGGCGGTAAGCCAGCCATTGGTGAGCCAATGCTCTTGGGTATTACCAAAGCATCACTCTCAACCGAGTCTTTTATCTCTGCGTCTTCTTTCCAAGAGACTACCAAGGTTCTTACAGAAGCTTCATTGGCCGGTAAGGTTGACGTTCTTCAAGGACTTAAGGAAAACGTTATCATGGGACGTTTGGTGCCAGCAGGTACCGGACTGACCGGATATGGGCGATTGTCCAGCGTCGTTGACCCTGAGCTCCTCGAAGAGGACGAAGAGTATGAAATGACAATTGAGGATCGTGAAGGTCCGCTTTTGGCAAATCTGCCAGGAATTGCTGTTAACCAGTAATTACTGAAAAAACTTAGATGATTATGAGGGCTGGCTCCGCACACCTTGTGCAAGCCAGCCCTCTTTTTGTATAGGGTCACATATGAAGTGGCTTATCTTTACAAGTGTTTTTGCGGCGCTCGGGCTGACCGCATTGAATGTTTCCGCGCAGCGGTACGTGGGTTCCCAGACATGTCAGGGCTGTCATCCATTTGCTTATCAGCAATGGGCAGCAGGGCCGCACATGAATTCCCATAAGTCTCTTACTGCTCCGCAGCAAAAAGACGCAAAATGCAACACGTGTCATATCGCGAAAACGTCAAAGCAACGCAGCGTTGTCAATGCGGGACCTGTAGGTATTGGCTGTGAAAGCTGCCATGGACCAGGCCAATACTATCATCCTGATTATGTCATGAAGGATAAAGAGCTGGCAGCGGCAGTGGGTTTAATTACGCCGACCGAAGCCAACTGTCGTCAGTGTCACACTGAAGGTACACCGAGTATTCGTGTGTTTGATTTTGAGACGTTTTGGAAAGAAATCGATCATGGCAAAGCGGCTCGTGAACGATGGGAAGCCGAACAAAGCGCTGCCACTCCATAGCGCTTAAGGTACGCGTAACGTAGTTTGCGCAGAGTGATAGAGGAAATTATGGCACCGCGATTTATTGCATCCTCCCCAAATTTTTCGAAATTACCGGTACTTGATTTGCCGGAAATTGCTTTCGCTGGCCGTTCCAATGTTGGCAAGAGTTCGCTTATCGGTCGTCTCATTGGGCAAGCAAGTCTGGTAAGGACGTCCCGTACTCCGGGTCGAACGCAGATGTTGAACCTCTTTCAGGTTGATAACCGCTGGGCTTTTGTTGATTTACCGGGTTACGGCTACGCCAAACTTTCCAAAACTCAGCGCAAAGAACTTCAAATTATGATTGCTGACTATTTGGCGCGTCGAGATACCCTGCGAGCAGTTGTTCTGGTTCTTGATGCTCGGCGCACGAAGGTGAGCGACGATGACCTGACGGCCGTTGATTGGGTAGCCCATCATAATCGCTTGCTCGTTCCCGCTATTACAAAATCCGACTTGGTGCCGAAGAACAAGCGTCTAAACCATGTTCGTCAGATTGAAAAACAACTTCAGGTTCAGGCCGGCACCGCCGTGGTCTGCTCCGCTAAAAGTGGTGAAGGCAAACGCGCGCTATACAGCCGCCTGATAGAGGTCTGCGGATTGTGAGATTTGCAGCATGCATCGCACTTTTGACGTTTGTTTTGCCCATGAATCTTTCGGCCAAAGAGCGAGGCGTTGCGATCGATCAGATCATCGCAGTTGTCGGCGCTGAAACGATTACCGAAAGTGAGCTGCGTCAGGAGTCACGAATTGCTTTAGCCTTTAGAAAAGGCGAGGTGGCAGCTCTAACGCCATTGGATGCGGAGGTTTTGGTAGCCTTTCGCGATTATATTGTAAACCAAATGGTGGTTGCAGTTCATGTTCGTCGCCTTGGAACCATTGAGTTGCCTCGTAAGAAAATCGATGGTGCCCTTCAAAAGTTCAAAGCGAAGTTTCGCTCGCCCAGTGCATACGACGCCTTTAAGCGGCGTTTTGACATAAGCGAAGAGAAAATTCGAAGCACCCTTCGAAGAGAATTGCGAAATCAAATATTCATTGAAGACCGATTACGTTCACGACAATTAACGCAGCGATTTGGCGGGCAGAACAAATCTTGGTCCGAGGAGGCCATGAATACTTTGTTCACTGAGATGAAACAGACAGTGCAGATTCGATTTTTAGGGCCTGATCAACAACTCGAAATACAGTGACCGATGCGATGCTGATTCGTCGTGCGCAGGGTGACGACCTGGCTCCTCTTAGGGAGTTCGTTGAGGCTCAACCTCTTGGGACCGGGTGGACTCCAGATAGCCTAGCGGACACTCTGCAAAACCCCCAAGACTCCATTTGGCTTGGCTTCGATCAAGTGAGCCGACTCCAAGCTATCTTGATTACGCGCGTGGTCGCGGGTGAGGCCGAACTTCTCAATATTGTGGTGGCCGAAGGAATGCGGCGTAAGGGCTGGGGCCGCGCCTTGGTAGGGGAGTGGGTTGCGTCTATGAAAAAAGAGTTGGTCAAACGCCTCTTCCTTGAGGTTCGTGTTTCTAACTTGCCCGCAATTACTCTCTACGAAAACTTCGGATTCAGTGAAGTGGGCCGTAGGGCGAGATATTACCAGCCCGATCAAGAAGACGCATTGGTGCTCGCACGCTCGCTTTAGGTGCTCCTCTTCCACTTGCGAGAGCGGGGTGGCGGAGGTAGGACACTGCCAAAGAGGAAACACGCATGTACAGTTTGGTTCGACCTGTTTTATTTCAATTTGATGCCGAAACGGCGCATAATTCAGTGTTTAAAATACTGCGCTTAACTGGCTCTGCGGGTCGTATGATGGCGACTATTGCCTACGGAAAACCAGATAAACGCTTGGCTACGCATCTGGCCGGTATGGAGCTTACGGGGCCTGTTGGGCTTGCTGCAGGCCTTGATAAAAATGGAGTGCTGGCTCGTTTTTGGCCAGTCCTTGGGTTTGGCTTCATTGAAATGGGTACAGTGACGGCGCACGCTCAGTCTGGAAACCCAAAGCCAAGAATGTTTCGCTTCCCCAGCCATGGCGCATTGGTCAACCGAATGGGCTTCAATAACGAAGGCTCTGAGGTTTTGGCGCAGCGCTTGGTTGAACTCGGTAGCCGCGATAAATCGGTTGGCGTACCCTTGGGCGTAAACCTTGGGAAGTCGAAGATTACAGCGCTTGAAGATGCTGCCGAGGATTACGCGACGAGCACCAAACGTGTTGCAGGACACTGCGAGTATTTGGTTGTGAATGTAAGTTCTCCAAACACGCCGGGGCTTCGAAAGCTCCAAGATCCCGAGTTTCTAAAAGACATCACCGCAAAGGTGAAAGCGCACAGCGATATTCCGGTTTTCGTTAAACTGGCACCTGATTTGGCAGACGAAGGCCTGAAGCATGCCGTGGACGTTGCAACGCACGCCGGGGCTTCTGGAATTATCGCCACGAATACCACCATCGATCACCACGGCATTGCCGATGTGGGCGCAGGCGGTATGTCGGGTAAGCCACTGGCAAAACGCTCGCTTGAGGTGATTCGAGCTGTATCGAGCATGACGGATTTACCGATTATTGGCGTGGGCGGTATTGCGAGTGCAGAGGACGCCATTGCAGCCATCGCCGCGGGTGCCCAAGCGGTACAAATTTACTCAGCACTTATTTTCGAAGGGCCTGGCTTGGTTTCACGAATCAACGCTGGCATCTTAAAAGAAATGAATAAGCGCGGAATCGATACGTTCGATGAGTTTCGGGCAGCTCTGCAATCAGCTTAGATTTTAAGGAAGCATTCGTGTCGCTTTATCCAAAACGAATCATATGCCTTACGGAAGAAACCACTGAAACTCTTTACCTCTTAGGTGAGGAAGACCGAATCATTGGAATCTCTGGATTTACTTATCGGCCACCCGAGGCTCGAAAAAATAAGCCCAAGGTAAGCGCATTTGTAGATGCAGATATTCCAAAGATTGAAGCTCTGAGCCCAGACCTAATCTTGGCCTTTTCCGACATCCAAGCTGATATCACCCGTGAACTGGTCAAGCGTGGCCATACGGTGATGACGTTTAATCAGCGCAGTCTCGATGAGATTTACCGTGCAATTATAACCACCGGTGCTTTCGTGGGGCGCAGCCAAGAGGCCAAGTCATTGGTGGAGAGCTACCAGGAACGCATTACGAAGATTCAGGCTCGAACCAAGCGCTACCCCAAGCGTCTGAAGGTTTATTTCGAAGAGTGGCCTGACCCGATGATTTCGACCATTCGCTGGGTGTCTGAACTCATTGAAATAGCAGGTGGTGAGGATATTTTTAAAGAGCTTCGAGAAGCCGGTCTGGCCAAGGGTAGAATTATCAATCCTGCAGATGTTGTGGAAAGAGCGCCGGATATCATTATCGGTTCTTGGTGCGGTAAAATGGTAAAGAAGCAAGAGATACTTGAACGAGATGGCTGGGACTCAATCCCAGCAATAAAAAATAACCAAGTTCATGAAATCAACAGCACATTGATTTTGCAACCAGGGCCAGCTGCTCTCACGGACGGTTTGGATGCCCTCGTATCAATTATTGAAAACGCACTAGAGAAAACGGCTTAGAGTTTCCTGGAGAGCATCGAGCTCTGGTCCTGCGTAAGCCTCGCTAAGTGCGATGGTGCGCTTCTTGTCGCCGCCATGGATGACGATAACTTTCTTATCCTGCAGCCAGCTAAGAGCCGACCCAATCAAGGTCTTGTTGGCTGCCTCAGGTCTTTTGAGTTTGCCTTCAAGGAAAGCTCGGCGTGTTTGCTCAAGCGCTCGGTTTGTTAGTTCTTTTTCCCAGAGCGGGAAGCGGCGCAGCTCGGTGACCGCTCCAAGAGTTGCCCAATAGGCCTCCACGAAGCTATCTAAGAAACCTGAGAGTAGGGCCAGCTTCTCTTTATTACGCATGATGATGGTGTTGTTTTCAGTGACATCAAGGTAACCGCGCGCGGCAAGCGTTGCGAGGCATTCGTCAAATGCAACATCGAAGTTTACATCGGTTCGAAAAACGAATTCACGCTTGAAGATAGACGAGAGTAAATCTGCGCCCGCCTTAACATCGTCATAGGAAGCCTCTTCTTTATCGTCTCTAAGGAGGCATCGCGCGATAAGTGCCGATGGTGCAAAGTGGTTGATGCTCTGATTCTTGGGGAAATCAAGCTCAACTCGGTGGTCTTCAGAAACATAGTAAATAGGTTCGGCGTCGCCGCGCCCAGGACGCTCAACCGAAACGGTGCCATCATCAACCAGCTTTTCGACAGCCTCGAGAACGGCAGCCTCGCGTGTTGCTTGGTGCTGAAGAGGAGACGAGAACCGAGCGGACTCTTCGTCGAGAAATTCTAGCATCCACTGACTTTGTTCGGTGAGGCTTGATTGAGAAATACCTCGGCCATGGTGATTCAAGAGCACTGTGGCAGCAATGGTTGTTGGCGTCACTGTGCATGCTTTAGAGATACGATGGAGAATATCAAAGCCCAGCCGCTGGACGCCCTTGCGCCAGCTCTCATCGTGACTCTGGTCTGCACTTTGCTCCAAGTCCGATTTTTCTGCGAATTCACGCATCGATAGCGGTTCACCAAATTGAAGATGAAGCCGTCCATATCGAGAGCGAAGTACGCCGGTGGTGCGAAGCAAAGCACCCATATCTTCTTTTTTCTTTTCGCCGCCGCGAAGCTCGCGAGCATAAGAGCCAGCCTCGATAATTTTTTCGTAATCAATGGAGACGGGAATGAATTGAAGGTCTTCCTGGGCCCCTCGGCGCCAAGCGTCGACAACCATATTGAGAAGTCCGTATCGTGGCATGAGAAGCTTGCCGGTTCTCGTTCGGGTTCCTTCAAGGAAAAACTCGATGGAGATACCCGTGTGCAGAACCTCATACATATAGGCTTTGAACACGGCACCGTAGAGTGCGTTGTCTCGAAACGATCGTCTAAGGAAGAAGGCTCCGCAACCTCGGAATATCAATCCCATTGGAAAAAATGAGAGGTTGATGCCGGCAGCAATATGAGGAGGCATCATGCCATTGCGCCAGAGAGTGTGGGAGAGGGCCAGGTAATCCACGTGGCTTCTATGACATGGGCAAAAGATAAGTGGCCCTTTACGCGCAGCTTCTGTGAGCTTGGCGTAGCCTTCGGAGTCAAAGTAAACGCCGTCGTAAATCCGGTTGAACAAGATTGAAATCATGCCCTCTAAAAAGCGAAGCATGTTGACGTTGTAGCGGGCGGCAATTTCTTTGACGTAAGACCCGGCTCGTTTCTCAATCGCTGCCTCGGTACGGCCGGAGCGTTTGGCCTCATCCCGAATGACATCTCGAAGAAAGGGTTCTCGCAATACGTGACGCGCCATAGTTTCGTGATCTGGAATTTCAGGTCCGGCAATCACGCGCTCTTCTTCGGTGAGGCGTTTACTGAGTTCATGGCTTAGCTTACGAGCGAGTTTTAAATCCTCGGCCTCTTCTTGGCCGTTTAAAAACTCTTGTAGGTTGACCACGGTACCGGTGCGGATGGTGGCTGTTTTCAGCGTAGATACGCGTATTGCCATCTCTCGAAGTGACCCAGGTTGACGGCGACCGCCAAAAATCCGCTTGGCCAGTTTGCCGGTAGAACCACTGAATGCTCGGTCGGTGAGAACGTGTGGAATAATATAAATCGGTTTGTCGATAACACGCTGAACTGCAACGAGAGCCCGCACGAAGTTATTGGGGCCTCCTTTGCGTCGCATTTTGATACCGCTTCTGGGTTGCAGCATCAGAAAGGAAGTTTGTCCTCTTAATACTGCGTCTGCGTAGCGAGCTTCTTCAGCACCAGGTGTCGATGATTGATAGCTCTCACGCCAAGGTCCGTTGGGCGGGTCGCTTCGCTTAAGCCACCAGCGCCAAAGCTTACTGATGGGTTGCCAGAGTACGAAGCTAAATCCAGCAACATATTGCGCCAGGGGAAGCCCTAACTTTCGCAGTGCGTGGTTTAGGTAAAGGTAGAGCCACGCGGAGGGTGCTCTTGCCACGTAAACGACAATGCCATCTTTGGCCAGTGCGTTGATTTCGTCAGCGGACTGCTGGGGATAATCAATGCCATCGAAAAGACGGCCGAAGAACCATTGAAGAATTTTACTGTACCGTGTGTGCATCATGGGTGCATCACTGGGCTCGGTTGATGGCTGAGAGCTCTGCGGGCTTGGAGTGTTCATGATTTACTTCGTTAAAGCTTTTCGTTGATAAAAGTCGCAGCCGCGGACGCGTTTAGCGTTTGTTGGCCTCGCGTAGACGCCGGGTAAGAACCTTTATGATTCCCTGCGAGATTTCTGGTTTTTCGTTTAGAATTTCTCCAAAATCGCTGTTTAGGATTTTGAGAAGGATAAGTTCTGAGAGTGCTGTCACCGAAGCCGAGCGAGGTTCCGCATCAAGAATGGACATTTCTCCGAAGCATTGTTTGGTACCCAGTTCAGCGAGCTGCTGTGAGCCGGCATGGACGCGCACATTACCTTCAACAATCAGGTACATTGCATCGCCTTGGTCACCTTCTGCGAAGATAGTTGATTCAGTTCCGTATTCCACTTCGTCAGTAATCCGAGCGATGTGGGTGAGTTCTTCACCGGGGATGTTTTTGAAAAGGTCGACGCCTTTTAGAAACAACACTTTTTCAACGGTACTGATCACGAGTTTACAAGTCCTCAGTTAATTAGGTGAGCCTTAGCCATACATATACAAGGTGGAGCATAAGGAAAAGCCCTCATAAGCTTCGATATATAATCAAAACTGTGAAAAATTTTACGCACTTAGGGCCTATTGCACTGGGCTTACACTCTCGGTACGAGGGAGTGATGACGGGCAATGAGATTAAACTGGCGCTAGAACAAAAATATCGCCTCATGCTGATGATGCGTCTTGAGCGTGAAGCCCTTGAATCTCGTGGAGTTTTTAAGCTGAGCGGTGAGCCCGCGAGGCAGCGCAGGGAGAGTTCAAAAGCTCTGGCTGATGCTTTTCCAGGAGCTCTCAAAGAGCTAGACACTCAATCCTCACAGGCGCTTGAACAAAGGCTGGAGATACTTGAAAGAATTCCAGCTGGGCCCGTTGATCTCCCCGATTGGGCTCAGGTGTGTTGGGAATACCATGCGTTGTTGAAGCAAGCACTGGCGGTTAAAGCCTGGCTTGGGAAAAACAATGTAAAATCAGTGCCATTGGCGAGCCTTGAGAATGATTGGCGGGAAGCCGAAGGTACTTTTTACTCTATTGGCGATTGGCCGGTGCCTTATCGCGGAACAAAACTTTTAGGGCTGATTGCGAAACCACCGGGTGGTCGCCTTTCCCAGCTGGTCTGGGAAGTGTTAGAAGAACGTTTCGAGTTGCCGGTAGCAAAGCTTCGGCATTTAGTTTTTGGGGTAGAGTATGAGTGAACAAGCCATGGTGCATTCGCTGTTGAGCGACCTACGTGAAGCGTTGGTGTTTCAGCGTGAGCTTGGTTTGCAAGCACTCGAAATCGACGACAAAGTTTTAAGGCCTCGAAAAGCTCGGTCGAGTGCATCGCCGGCGGAAGCTGAAGTTGGAAGTCTGGGGGGAAGCCACGGCTCGGCTCCTGAGCAAGCCCGAGAAGAGCTGGCTCGCATGCTAAAAGGCGGTGCTAAGCTGCCTGGTCAAAACGACTCGGCGGTCGCAAGCTCCGGGCAATCCGGCGATTCCAAGCTCAGCCCACTGCATCAAGCTCAAAGTAATTTGGTCTTAGGAGCGGGTAATCCGAATGCGCGATTGATGTTTGTAGGCGAGGCACCAAGACGAGATGTAGAGCTTTTGGGTGAACCCTTTGTGGGACCGGCCGGAGATCTCTTAACGAAGATGATTCAAGCCATGGGCCTTGAGCGCTCTGACGTGTACCTTACAAATGTTGTGAAACGGCGGCGCGCTCGCCAAAATCAGACTGAGTCGGTCTCACCAGACGCTTGTAAAGCGGTCCTAAGCCAACAGATAGATGTGATTCGTCCAGAAGTGATTGTGACTTTCGGGGAATTCGCGACCGAGCTCTTACTCGGTGACAACACGCCGATTTCTAAGATGCGAGGGCAGTGGTGTGAGTCTGAGGGCGTGGCTGTGATGCCAACTTTTCATCCCAACGAGCTTTTACGTGATGCTGCTAAAAAGAAACCTGTTTGGATGGATCTTCAGGTTGTCATGCACCGCCTCGGTTTAAAGCGGCCCGGTTCATAGCACGAAGTGATTGAACTCTGATTTGGGGTTTACCGAGTCTGGCGATACAGTCGTCTCGATGACCGACTCTTTCAGCAAATCCCTAGCTACAGGCTTTAAACACTTCCAAAAAGTGCCGGCTCAACCCTGTTTTCATATCATGACGATTTGCTGTTTGCTGGCAACGCTTTGGGGCTGTGCGACGACTCAAACTCGGTCGCGAGTTCATTCAGGCCCCGCAGGTGTGCAAAAAATATCGATGCCGGGAACCGTCATCCGCATGACTCCGGACCCCATTATTCTAGAAAAGGTATACGATGCCCCAAGGCTTTTTCATCTCGCTGGGGAAGCCGAGCGCCGTAAGGAGTCGGCGCTTGCGATTGTACTTTATAAGAAGCTGATTGAAGAGTTTGATAATGTGGATTACCAGCAGGTGAGTCTCTTCAACCTTGGTATGCTTCATGAAGACAAAGAAAAGTGGGCTGAGGCCATTGGGTACTATGAGCAGGTGATTAAGCTCTACGATGGAATGCCAATCGACGAGGACCAGCTTTATTTTGATACGTTTATGCGTTTGGGGGTCTGCTTTGCCAAGCTCGAACGCTGGTGGGACGCGGTTTACGCTTTTGAGAATCTTGTCAGTTTAGAGTGGATTGATGAGCAAGACCGGATGGAAATTCAGCTGGGCAAGGGGATTACCTTCGAGGGAGCTGGTGAAACCACTTTGGCTGAGTCTGCTTATTCAAGAGTTTTAAGTCTTTATCGACGTTTGCAACGAGGAATCGGCGGCGACAGGACGATGGCTGCAGAAGCAGCTTTTCGCCTCGGGGAAATGACGCGGAAAAAATATGAGGCGGTGGAATTAAGCTACCCTATTGAACTGCTACGAGAGCGGCTTGAAACCAAGTGTGGATTTTTACTGACGGCTCAAAATCGCTACCTGCGTTCGATTCGATTTGGTGACGGCCACACCATGGCCGCTGCTGGTTACCGATTGGGTGATTTATACGAGGACCTTTATCAAACCATCGTTTCTTTTGAGCCTCCCGAGGAGCTAAGCGAAGACCAGATAGAGCTTTATGACGAGGAAGTGCGCCGAAAGGTGATTGTATTACTCAAAAAGGCCATCCGGATTTACGAAAAATCTTTAAAATTGGGGAAAAGGCTTCAAAGTAGCGAAAGCTGGCTTATCCAATTGGAAAGGGCGTTATCTCGCATGAAAACTCTTTATTTAGAGGAAGAAGCGGCCTTTAAAGACCCGCTCTAGGTCAGTTCATGAGATCATGGCTTGACCGTCCCGGCTTGATTTCAGTATGGTGGAAGAGAATTAAAACCCTAAAAAGGCCTTTAAACGCATCACTAAGATGGAATTTCAACTAAATTTAGAATTTGAATTGGACGACCAGCGCTTCACCGTTGAAACGCTGGCCAGTGACTTTGAATCTCATCAGGACAAACTTGCGGACATTGTACGCGAGGAAGGTCGGATTCTCGTCGCTACTTCAGCCGTTAAAGACTCAGGTGATTACAGCGAACCGCTGATACGCTTGGCTGGTCAATGGCTACGAAAACTTCAATGGATCATCGCAGGGGACTCGGAAACGATTCCATTTCGCAACAGCGAACAGTGCTTTGCATTTATGCCTGCTGGTGGTGGCGTTGAAATAAGCCTCTTTGAAGGAACCGAACTTGAGGTAGAAGATTATATCTTCGAACCGGTCACGGTCCGCCTGGAGACACTTGTGCGAGCAAGTGTTGAGATGGGCGATGCCCTGGTTGGGCTTATTGAGAAGATTGATGCTTCGTTGCTTGAAAGCGATGAAGACTGCAAAGATCTCAAGTCGGATTTAGAAGAGTCAAAGAAGGCGTGGCACAACTACGAGTTGCACCGTCGCTGATTCTTAAGAGCTTCGATACAGTCTATCCTTAAAAACCTCCAAGGACTTGGTGAGCTGGGAATAGTTCGTCGTCGAAAGCACTTTCATTTGTCATGGCAATCATTGTTCAAAAATATGGTGGGTCTTCTGTAGCTGACGTGGACAAGCTTCACGCTGTGGCTCAATCCGTGGCAAAGCGGGTTGCCGCCGGCGATAGAATTGTCGTGGTTGTCAGCGCAATGGGTAAAACGACCGACCAGTTGTTAGCTCAAGCGGCCTTGGTCACTCAAAACCCTCCTCAGCGTGAACTTGATATGTTGGTGACGGCAGGCGAGCGCATCTCCATGGCACTCTTGAGTATGGCGATGCACAAAGCCGGGGTGAATTCGATCTCGTTCACCGGAAGTCAGTCGGGGATTATCACAGAGAACAGCCACCAAGGTGCCCGTATTATCGAAGTGCGTCCCTACCGAATTCAAGAGGCACTGGAAGCCGGGAAAGTGGTGATTGTGGCGGGTTTTCAAGGGGTAAGCCTTGAGCGTGAGATAACAACCCTTGGCCGAGGCGGCTCAGACACCACGGCTGTTGCCATGGCGGCGGCGCTGGAGGCTGAGGCCTGTGAAATCTATTCAGATGTTGATGGCGTCTATGATGCAGATCCCAACGTCTGCCCGCAGGCCACACTGCTTTCAGAAATCGACTATGAAACGATGCAACACATGGCGGCCGCGGGTGCTCGGGTTTTAAATGCTCAAGCGGTAGAATTTGCGCGCAAAGCCGGTATTCAGATCTTGGCCCGTAAGACCGCCGATACAAGTGGTCGTCAAACACGAATCAGTGCGGATGCAAAGGTTGAAGTGGGGCACGTCACAGCTGTCGTAGGCGCTCCCGATGCGTCGCTGATGCACGGCCCCATTCAAGATGTTTCGAGTTTACTCGAGGATGTAGAGCGCTTGGGCGCCACGGTCTTGGCCATGGCGACGACGCAATCTGGAGTGCTCCTGGTAAACCGAGCTCAAATTCCAGGAAAAGAGCACCGTGGTTTAGAAGCTGTCGCCTTAGCTCATGGCATTCGTGCTGAAGAGGTTTGTGCCCTAACACTTGTAGGAGCGGGTCTTATGGCCGTGGTTTCTCAGGTACTGGGACAATTAAACGATGCCAAGATTGTTCATACAATGCTTGGTGCCTCTGACGGAGCCATTGCCTTGGTGGTTGCGAGCGAAAGTTTAGACCAAGCTCTCGAGATGCTGCATGCCAATTTTCGCCTTGGTTAGCGTGAGTCTTGAAGCCCGATTTGAATTCGAATGCGCTCAATGAGTTTGTTGAGCTTACGAGCTGATTTGTACCACGGAAAGATAAAACGAACTCCAACGCCGGATTCACCTTCTGTTCGGCTCCAAACAACTTCAGCATTGAGTGTGATACCCGAGCGATAGCCAGGGGGGCGCAGTTTTAGCTTAATGATGCTTCCAACAGGTGGAGGGTCTTTGGTCAGTAGAAAGGCACCGCCATGGCTGAGGTTGTCAGTGACATCCGTCAGAAATACGCTGTCGGTTGCATAATCAACTTGAAGAAGAGCAGGGAGCCTCGATGACCGGCGTCGTTGAATAACGATGTTACGCCCGTTTGCAAACTCGAGCAGTACATCTCGGGCCTTGCGTTCGCTCTCTGGGAATTCAACGCCCGCACCAGCTGGAAGTTCGGTTTGATTCTTGAGGCGCCGCCATTTAACGGTTCCACGGATGTGGAAGACCCGATTCTCTTCGAGGAAATAAAGCTCAAGGTTAACCTCTTGACCTAATTCCAAATCTACACGGCCGGGAACCAGAATTCCGCCCGAGCTATTTTCATGAAAATAATAGGTAAGAAAGTCTGCACCATTTTGCAGCTTGATTTTAACAGTCTTGAGGACTGGAATGTCGTGCTGGTCGTCCACAGCAAGAAGCCTTCCGTATCTTAGCCAAGGGATGAATCCACTGGCGTAATTATTTTATAGCTGCGGGTCCTACCGTATCTACTGAGGAAAGTGTAGTGCAAAGCTTGGTCTTTAGGCAGAAATTGGCGGACTCTTTTTAAAGGTATGACGGCCCGGTTAGAGCTGAGCCCGTACCAAGCTTATATCGGGGATGACTCTTAAGTATCTGAAATTAAGGGGTTACTGTGCGCGGCTTGCACTTTGCTGAGCCACTGTCGCAACTTTATGGCGGGGCAGCTTCGCTTTCTCAAGGGCGAGACGAGGTGCCAGTTCCGCTGCGAGATTGGCGTAGGCCAGGGCACCCGGTGAACGTGGTGCAAAGCTGAAGATATGTTTGCCGGCAAGGTGTGCTTTGTTCAGCGGCGAGCTTTGCGGGATCCGGGTCTTAAGAAGTTGCTTGCCGTAGAGGTCGTTTACGCTTTCTTCAATATCTGAATTCATGCGCGTCGCTCTGCCGTCAACTCGGGTGGCTAAGATTCCCAAAACACCGAGCTGGCGATGTAAACGTGTTCTTAGCGTTTGAACAGTTGCGAGAATATCACCAACACCTTCAAGAGCCAGCATCGACATATCGCTTGGAACAAGCAATTGGTCGGCGGCGCATAGTGCGTTGAGGGTAATGGTCCCAAGGTTGGGCGGGCAGTCTAGAATGATGAGTTCATAATGACTGCGGGTCGTTTCGAGAGCGCCTTCGAGGATAAGCTCTTTGCCAATTTTCGCAGAAAGAACCATTTCCGTTTCGGCCAGACCTTTGTCGGAACCCGCCAGATCCAAATTAGGGCAGTCCGAAGGATAAGCCACTTCAAATACTTCACGGGCTCGGCCGAGTAGAACATCTGAGATGGTCATGGAAGTCGCTGGCGTTTGTGAACGAAGTGATGCGGCTACATGTGCTTGAGGATCAAGATCCACCAACAAGGTTTTCACGCCGCGCTTAGCAAAGGCCACAGCAAGATTCACGGAGGTGGTTGTTTTACCAACACCGCCCTTACTTGAAGCAACTGCAATGGTAATTGCCTCATGCTGACCTTTCTCCAAAGGTTCCGCTATGAGGTTACGAAGTCGTCCAGCAATTCTGTTGCGAATATTATTAGCCATGTTTTCCCCTCCATGTATGAACTCGCGCAAGTTCCATGGTTCGAACACTATCGTATGACGCATCGCGCTGTTCATATGGGTAGCACGGATGGATCGACGTTGAAAGTCATTATTTGTGTCTATTGATTGAAACGCATGGCTTACGCACGTTCTTAAATCTGTTTGTGTTCCACCACGGGTTGCCCGTCGATTATCAAAGTGACTTCGCGAATTGCGACATCGCTCATCGCTTCAATACTTCGAATGGCCAGGGTTACCGTGAGAGGGTTAGGAAGAGCCGCTTTGTCATCTACGGTGGCGGCCTCTTGCAAGCTTTCCCCCAATTGTTGGCGGATGGTGCCCTCGTTTTCAATGAGAATTTTCGCAACGTTTTCCAGTTCTGTGGAGTCACCGTTTACTGAAAGATTTGTATCCAAAAGCAGCTGTGCAAGCTCTGAGAGTATGGTCTCCTCTTCTTGAAGCTCTGCACTTCGTGTGGTGAACACGTCGAGTATAATCGAGGCGCCGATAAGACCCGTTTCATTGAGTAGGCTGCGATGCTCCTCAGGAATTTGAGGAGGTTCAAGTTTCATAAAATTATACCAGGGGTTATCTAGGTTGCCTTCAGAAGATGTTTGGCCAAGCTGTTGTCGAGGCGAATCCTGAAGGGCGCTGCTTTGATGAGACTCTCCAACTTTGACCAGTGAATCTTTTTGAAGCTCTAAAACGTTTGGCGCTTGAGACGCGTCGGGAGTAACGGCGGGCTGAGTCCACGGCAAAACAACATGGCGAATCGGTCCATCCATGTCTAACTCTCCGGCTCTATTTCAGGAAGATAAGACAACACAGTGTTTTCGCCTGAACCGTTTTCCGCTGAGCAGATATTTCGGCGAACCACCACAGCCGTCTGGGTTACATCGCTGCTCTTGGTCGCTCCGCTTTTTGAAGGCCGGCGTCTTCTAACAACCGCGGTAATGGTGACGGATTCATCGAAGGTCATCAGCGTCGTTTGCGGTGGCGTCGGCTTGGTTTCGGACGCGGTTATGTACGGCTGGGTTACTTCGTATTGGCTGTTTTTTAAGGGAAGCGGTTCCCCATTTGGAAGTTTGAAGGTCCTCTTTGTTTCGGGCAGAGGAGCGGGCACAGTTTTGGGTGGAAGGGTTTGTGGGCTGGAGTCACCGAGGCATGCTTTGATGATGCTCAAACGATGAAGACTGGCTTCGGGTAATTGAACGTCGCCGGGAATTTCACCGCAGCTTTGCCTAGCTTGCTCCAAAAGTCCTGCTTTTAGTAGGGCCTCGAGTAAAGTGATGCGAATGGTAAGGTCGTTTGGGCATAAGGTGGACGCTAATTTAAGTGCAGTGGCCGCGCTCTGAGCTTGCCCGGCTCGTAAGAGAGCGATGCCCAGGCATTGATAGTATTTCGAGCTAAATGGGTAGAGTGCGACAAGCCCTCGTAAGACGGTGACTGCTTCGTCCACCAGGCCAAGCTCGAGCTTTTCAGCGCCCAGCTCACACAGAGCGTCCAACTCGGCCCGGGTTAAACCACACCCTTCAGCGAGACAAAGCCGTCCTCTGGAGATTGCGTCTGTGATTTGCTCATGAAGTGCTTGCGAAGATCGCATAATGATAGGCTATCTCGGCTAGCAGCCGAGGTCGATGGCGAATTCTTCTCTAGGGTTTGCCTTCTGGGCGTGTGCAACGTATTTTAAAATCTGAGTCACGCTTTAATCACATAAGGGCCCAAAGCGAATGAAAAAAGTCGAAGCGATTATCAAGCCGTTCAAACTCGATGAAGTGAAGGGCGCTCTCCATGAAATAGGTATTCACGGTATCACCATCACGGAAGTGAAGGGTGTTGGGCGTCAAAAAGGACATACCGAGCTCTATCGGGGCGCGGAGTACGTTGTTGATTTTCTACCGAAGGTAAAAATTGAGATCGTTGTTCCAGATGATGGCACTGAGGCCGTGGTTGAAACCATCACGAAGGCCGCGTTCACGGGCCGTATCGGTGACGGTAAAATATTTGTGATGCCGGTGGATGAGGTGATTCGGATCCGAACGGGCGAGACAGGGCCGGACGCTCTCTAGGCTTAGGCCATTCCCATTAGATTCTAACTTGCTGTAATCACTTGATATATAATTCTTGGGTGGTGGATTCCCTCCATTTTTGCTCGGAGTCACAAAAAACGTAAGATCTTAAAGATTTCCGGAATAAACGCAGTTGCCCGGTCGTTTAGTATGAGAAAGCCAATTATTTCAGTACTCTGGACAGAGAGCAGCATTGAGACGACCATGTTAAGATTGAGAAAGCCACCCACAAGCCAAGAGACTTTTGAGGACCTGATCCAGGTTCACCTCGATGGCCTCTACGGCGCAGCTTTGCGTTATACCCGTCAGCCTCAAGCGGCTGAAGACCTTGTCCACGACACTGTCGTCCGGGCACTGCGCTTTAAAGAAAGCTTCGAGATGGGTACCAATTTTAAGGCATGGATTTACACCATTCTTACGAATACCTTCATTCATAAATATCGGCGCAGTCAGCGTGAGCGCGAGATTTTGAATGGTACCACACGCCGGGATGTCGAAAGCCGTCTCCATTCGGAAGAATCTCGAGAAGCTGCTCAAAATCCAGAGAACAGCTATTTACGAGATATGCTCAGCGACGATGTGTTGGCCGCCCTCGATGACTTACCGGAAGACTACCGCACCGTCATCGTACTCTGCGATTTGGAAGGCCTAAGTTACAAGCAGATTGCTGAAGCCATCGATCGCCCAGTAGGTACCGTCATGAGCCGACTCTACCGAGGACGCCGAACACTCGAAACGAAGTTACGCGGCTTGGCGAAGGAGCGGGGCATTATCAAAGGTGAAGCAGATACCGACTCAGATTCCGAGAAAGTACTCGATATGAATCGTTTTCGTAGGAGACGTGAGGCATGACATTGGATTCGGCCATGGATTGCGAAGAGTCACGGCGTTTGATTCCATTTTTTCTGGATGATGAACTTGATGCTGAGCAAAGTCTTCTCATGGAAGTGCACGTGGCAGCATGTGACGCGTGTCAAAAAGAACTCCAGCAAGAGGGTGAGCTGCGCTTGGCACTGCGCCGGGCGGCTCAACGTGTGGTGGCTCCTCAGAGTTTACGACGACGGATTCAGGCTGAGATAGATGCCAGTGAAAAGCGTCCTTCCGGGTTTAGGAGAATGGTTCCGCTTGCCGCCGCCGCCGCGCTTTTGATTGTGCTGGCTGGTGGTCAGATGTTTGATAATCCGGGTGATGAGCTAAGTACTGTTACATCACGACACGCGCGCAATTTGCCGATGGATGTCTCTGGGGCAGATTGGCAAAGTGTTCAAACCTACTTAAATACACGCCTGCCGTTTTCGGTCCGTCAGCCTGAAGTAGGAGACTCACAGTCTGCTGCTTTAGTGGGCGGCCGTATCACTCAAGTGGGCAATCAAGAAGCGGCGTATCTACGTTACCGTTTACCGCGCGGTCATATTTCGATTTTTGTTTATCAAGACCAAGACGGCAAGGCTTCAGAAGTCGCGCCCGGCTATCGCATGGGTCGTCACGAGGTGATGATGCGACAAATGAAAGGGCTGAATATTGCGCGGTGGCGCGAAGGAGGCCTGGTTTATTCGGTGGTCAGCGAACTGCCCGAACGTGAGTTGCAAGCCTTCTTTGGTATGCGGGCTCGTTAATCGAATTTTCCTTTGAGCCCCCCTATCTTTTCTGTTTTCTCCCCCAACATTTTGTAAGTCCAACTTCTCGGAGTAGGTCAGAGACGACTTGTGAGTAAAGTTTTTCTGTGAAACGGTCTCTTCGGAAGGTGGCACCATGATCCTGACGAATATTGAAGAAGTTCCTGGCCGTAAAGTGATTGCCTGTATGGGTTTGGTAAGTGGCAGCAATGTGCGCGCTAAGCACCTTGGCAGAGACTTAATGGCTGGTTTAAAGAATATCGTTGGCGGCGAGCTGGTTGGTTATACCGAGCTGCTTCGGGAAGCGCGGCAGCATGCGGTCGAGCGTATGATAGTTGAAGCTGAAGGCCTCGGTGCAAATGCTATCGTGAATGTTCGTTTTTCAACCGCTGCGGTCACTCAAGGCGCTGCTGAATTGTTTGCCTACGGTACGGCCCTGAAAGTTGAGTAGATAGTGGAAGTCACTTTACTCCAGGTCGTTTTAATTTTCATCGTGCCGTTCATTATCTTTATCGGCGGCGCTCTAATGGGCCGGCGCAATGAGAAAAAGCATTTCGAAGACCTTGCCCGCCGTGAAGAGACCCACAAAACATTTCTAGTCCAAAACTGGTCAAAAATACCGGAGGGCCATGTCGTTTCGCGGGCCGATTTGGTTTTTGGAACAGTCGTGATTTCTGAGGATGTCTGGAAAAGATTTTTGGCGCGCCTCAAAGGTTTGGTGGGCGGCAACATCAAAAGTTACGAAAGTTTAATGGACAGAGCTCGGCGTGAGGCTTGTTTGCGTATGTTAGAGGATGCAAAAGTTATGGGAGCCGACACTGTCATCAATATCCGATATGACTCGGCGGATTTAGGCTCGATGTCAGGCCAACAAGCGTCGCCCGTAGGGGTTGAGGTCATGGCATTTGGAACTGCTTTAAATTTGAGAAAGGCTGAAGTGTAGCCGGCGGCATTCTACAGAAACCAGCAAAGCTTGCTCTTGAAAGCCCAGACTACATATAATCCCACTATGTCGAATGTCCTCATCATTGATTCTCTGCCGGCTGACCATGACGAGCTCGCCGCCCACCTGTCCCATGTGGGACATACCTGTCAGCGGATAGCAGGAGGCAGCGAAGGCCTCGCTATGGCGCGGGAAAACCCGCCCGAGTTGATCATTTTAGCTGTGGAACTTGACCGGGTGAGCGGCTACGCCATTTGTAATAAGTTCAAAAAAGATCCGAACCTTAAAGAGGTTCCGTTGATTCTAGTTAGTGCTCAGGCCACGCCAGGTGATTTTGCTCAGCACCAGAAGCTAAAAACGCATGCTGATGGATATGTTCACAAGCCCTACAGTTTAGAACAAATGGTTGGACTCTTAGGGCGTTATATCTCGAGCGAAGAAGATGAAGATATCGATATTGGCGATGTTGATGCCACCATGGCCATTTCGGTCGATGATTTAGAACAAGCACTGGCGGCGCGCTCGGGCGCATCTGAGCCTGAACCTGAGGGGGAGGAGCTCGATATTGAGCTGGATCTCGACCTCGATTTGGATATGGAGCTGGAAGAGGAGCCTGAGGGAGATTTTAGTGCTTTGCTTCAGGATGCTAAAAATAGCGAAACTGAGGCTTTGGCGGGGACCCCCGAGGTTTTGAT
>JABJBS010000246.1 GCA_018668695.1 Deltaproteobacteria bacterium | reverse complement strand
GAGCATAGACCCATGCAGGCCGCCCCAGATAACGAAGGTCCAGGCCGCACCGTGCCAAAGGCCGCCGAGAAGCATGGTTGTCATCAAGTTGATATAGGTTCGCCGAGTTCCCTTACGGTTGCCGCCCAATGGAATGTAGAGATAGTCACGCAACCAGGCTGATAAACTCATATGCCATCTTCGCCAGAACTCTTGAATCGATTGTGAAAAATAGGGGAGGTTGAAGTTTTCACAAAGATTAAATCCAAGAAGCAGTGCGGTGCCTCGCGCAATATCCGTATAACCAGAAAAATCGCAGTATATCTGAAGCGCAAAGCCATAGCCCGCCAATAAGCTTGCAAAGCCAGTGGATGCTTCTTGAGTAAAGAGCTGGTCGACAATCACGGCCATGTTGTCGGCGATGACGACTTTTTTCCACATTCCCCAGGCGATTAAGAAAATACCTTTTTGAAAGACTGCGCTGGAGAATGTTCTTGGGTTTTCAATTTGAGGAATAAGACGTGAAGCACGTTCAATCGGTCCGGCGACCAATTGAGGAAAAAAACAAACATAGAGGGCAAAGTTTAAAGGGTCACCACATGGTTCGGTCTGCTTACGGTACACATCGATGGTGTAACCCATGGTTTGAAAGGTATAGAAGCTGATGCCCACGGGAAGGATGACATTGAGAACCAGTGGATCGGTTTGAATGCCCAAGCCCATTAAGAGCTCGTAAAGGCTTCCTGCAAAAAAGTTAAAGTACTTAAAGGTGGCTAGAATCCCAAGGTTGACCACAATACTGATCAGGACCAGTCGCTTGCGCCTGGCTGTCTCTTGGGTCTGTGCAAGCCGCTGACTTAGGGTGTAATCGATAATGGTCGATAGGAGAATGAGCCCAAGAAATTTCCAGTTCCAACTGCCATAAAAGTAATAACTGGCCACAAGCAGGAGTGTGTTTTGTGCTCGCTTTTGGAGCATCCAGTAAACAAGAACAACCGCCAGAAGGAAGACGGGAAATTGAAGCGAATTAAATAGCACGAATACCCTACAGTTGTTTAAAGAGTCCCCGGAGCAACGTGACACCCGGGGTATTCAAGTATGCTTGATGCAGGGGATATTCCGCACTTAGGACCTTTGCAAGAACTTGAATGACTGATTTCACGGTGGTTTTCCTTTATATGCACCTTGAGATGTCCGACGAACCGATGGATTTGTTAGGAGAAAGCGTTCCAACTTCGACTAGAAGCACGTGGATCTCCTATTTTGTCTACTTAAAGAGTCTTCTTTTCCTTAAAATACGGCCATTTCGCGTGATCTGGGTGAGATTGACAGTGCCGTGGTTCTTTGGCATTTGCCCGTATTCCCAGAGGGATATTCAGCTCTTTTCCTGAGTTGATGAACCCATTGATTGATGCAGGGGCGATGCAGTGACGACTGAAAATATTCTATCTAAAATCAGAGACGGTAAAGCAACCGTGGGTGTTGTGGGCCTTGGTTATGTTGGCCTACCGCTGGTGCTTAGTTTTTCGCGCCCGGGCTTTAAGATTATCGGTTTTGATATCGACCAAAAGAAAATTACGGCTCTTACAACAGGTAAAAGTTATATCAGGCATATCCCAGCCTCTACTGTAGATCCCCTGATAGAAAATTCTCAGTTTGAGCCAACGACCGATTTTAGCAAAATCACTGAATGTGATGCTATTATTTTGTGCGTTCCGACACCGCTGAACAAAAATCGAGAACCAGATATGAGTTATATTGAGGGCACTGCTCGTAATATCGCTCCGTATCTGCAGCCCAAGCAATTGGTTGCCTTGGAGTCCACAACATACCCTGGAACGACCAGGGTATTACTCAAAGATATTCTTGAGGAAGTGTCGGGATTGCGAGCGGGGGAAGATTTTCATTTGGCCTACAGTCCAGAGCGCGAAGATCCCGGCAATGCGAAATTTGGAACCAGCACGATTCCGAAAGTCGTTGGTGGTTTAACCGGACGCTGCACAGAGATTGCATGTGAGCTTTATAAGACTTCCATCAGTGAAGTTGTCCCAGTCTCAAGCACTGAAGTTGCAGAGATGACAAAGTTACTCGAGAATATCTTTCGAAGTGTGAATATTGCACTTGTGAACGAGTTAAAGGTGGTCTGTCATGAGATGGGCGTTGATGTTTGGGAAGTTATCCAGGCAGCGGCAACGAAGCCCTTTGGTTTTATGCCCTTTTACCCGGGGCCAGGCTTAGGCGGACACTGTATACCGATTGACCCGTTTTATTTGACCTGGAAGGCACGAGAGTTTGGTCTTTCGACTCGCTTCATCGAATTGGCGGGTGAGGTGAACACAAGTATGCCTCGCTATGTTATTGAGCGAATGGCCGAAGCTCTTAATAGCCAGAAGAAGCCGATCAATGGGTCAAAGATTCTCGTTTTAGGACTGGCATACAAGAAGAACGTGGACGATCAGCGAGAGTCGCCATCATTGACTTTGATTGAAATGCTTCAGGAGCGTGGGGCAGAAGTTTCATATCATGATCCCTTCGTGCCCAAGACTCATAAAATGCGCGAGCACGATTTACAGATGGAATCGCAAGAATTGTCTGAAGAAGTTTTACGTGGGGCTGATGCTGTATTGATCGCAACTGATCACGATGTGGTCGATTATAACCGTGTTTGTGAACTTGCTTCGCTGATTGTGGATACTCGTAATGCGACGGAGTCTTATAGTGGTGCTCGAGATCACATCTTCAAGGCATAAAGCCTGGAGCACTGAGTCCGGAATCAATCAATGTCTTTGAAATCAAGTTCTGACAAATCAAACCATCGTGCTGTAAACGAAGGCATGCCCAGCTCTCTGCAAAAGCTTATCGCGGGGTTGGGTCTTGTCGTTGCGTCTCCTATTTTAGCAGGTTGTGCCGCTGCAGTGGCGTGTTCCTCCAAAGGGCCCATTTTGTTTCGGCAACAGAGAATGGGGCGAAATGGTAAGGCATTTACCCTCTATAAGTTTCGAACCATGGCCGATTCTAATACCGGGCCCAAGGTGACGGTGAAGGGTGATCCTCGGATTACGTCTATTGGCAAAATCCTTCGTAAGTCTAAGCTCGATGAATTGCCGGAGTTATGGAATGTCGTAAACGGCACCATGGCACTGGTTGGGCCTCGTCCTGAAGCTGTTGAATACGTCGATTTAAATAAAGAGCTATGGAATACCGTTTTACTGGCCCGTCCAGGCATTACAGACCCTGTCACCATCAATCTGCGAAACGAAGAGGAACTCTTGGCGGCGGTGGATGGTGCTCGTGAGGACTTTTATAAATCCACGCTCCAGCCTTATAAGCTTCTCGGCTATAGAGATTATTTGTTTGAGCGCACCTGTTTGAGTGATTTCCAAGTTCTTGTGAAAACTGTGATGGTTGTGTTGAACCCAGGTATGGCAAATCCTCCGAATCGTGAACGTGTTGAAGAGGTGGTGCAAAAATATTTGGACTGCGCTTCAACCGCGTCCCATATAGATAAGTGAGTACAGTACAATGAAAGCAGCTGTAATTGGTCTTGGCCCTCATGGCCGCCGTGTGGTTCAAGCAGTTCGTCAGATTGATGGATTAGAACTCGTTGCGGTCGTTGACCTTTCCCAAGAAGCTCTCGATGCAGTGGATTTACCCGAGAGCGTGAGCCGATTCAAAAGCGTGGATGATTTAGTGGCAGGCGCCGAAATCGATGTTTGCTGTATTGCTACCACGGGTCCAAGCCATCGAAGTCTGGTTGAGTCTGCTCTAAAAACAGGCGCGAAGTATCTCATGATTGAAAAACCTATGGGTTGTTCAATTGCCGAGTGCGATGAAATCAGTACGTTGGCCGCAGAAGCCGGGGCCCGAATCGCTGTGAGTCATGGGCGCCGATATCATCCTTATTATCGCTGGCTGCGAGAACGCTTTGCTTCAGGGGAGTGGGGAGAGATTCGGGGACTTTATTTTCAGTGCCCTGGTATCGGACTCGGCTGTAAGGCAATTCACTGGTTTGACTTGATGACATACCTGGTTGGTCGTACTCCCACGCGAGTTACGGGTTGGGTCGATGAGCCTAAAGGGAAAAACCCTCGAGGTGATCAGTTCGTCGACCCCGGCGGTATGGTGGTGATGGAATTTGGGGAGAGTTGCCGGGCGGTTATTCACCAGGTTGAAGATGGCGTTGGTCCTCTTTGCCTGGAAGCAACATTGACTGCGGCCCGAGTTCGGGCGGATGAGAAGCTGAATCAGTCTGAAATTATTGTGACTGACCCAAATTTTAAGCCAACACCAGGCAAGTATCGGGAATACAGTAATGTGGAATTGCCAGCGGGTTTATCAGTTCGGTGCGATATCATTCAAATGACTCAAGCGGTGATTGAAGACCTCATTTCTGATGAGCCAATTTGCAGTGACGCCAAGGCCGGCATGCAGTCGGTTGAAGTTTTAGTAGCGGCATATCTTTCTTCTAACAATGAGAATCGCCCTGTGAATCTTCCAGTAGATTCTACCGAGGGACGCTCTTTATGGTTACCGGTGACATGATGCGAATTGGTATCGTCGGCTACGGGAATATTGCTCGTAAGCATATTGAGGTTTTTAGAGCCTTAGGCTGTGAAATTGCTGCATCTTGTAATCGAAGTGAAGCCGGGCGAGAGCGGGCTCAGCAAGAAGGTCAGATTCT
>JABJBS010000245.1 GCA_018668695.1 Deltaproteobacteria bacterium | reverse complement strand
CAGTTTCATCAAAGCCTTGGCACCATGAAGACCAAGCTCATGGGGTTTGGCGGCAGCAATCAGGCGCCCATTACTTGGGATGATTTACCCGAGGATGCGCAACGCGCGCAGGTGTTTTTCGTCTACACCCATTTGCTCGATGATTTTTTTCGGGCGATTTATCCGGCGTTGCGTCAGGCCATTGTTTTAATTACCCACAACAGCGACCACGGCATCACCGAGCAATACCGCAGCTATCTAGACGACCCGAAAATCGTGGGCTGGTATGCCCAGAATGTTCTCATAGAGCATCCTAAGCTGCGCGCCATTCCCATCGGTATCGCCAATGCACAGTGGCCTCATGGTCATTTGGACACAGTCAAGTCGGTGATGGACCAAGGTATCGAGAAAACCAAAGACGTCTATATGAATTTCGACGCATCCACCAACCTCGCGGGCCGGGCCAAGGTGCAAGAGATTCTCAAAGACAAGCCCTTTATTACCCACGGTGAGAAGCGCAATTTTGAAGGCTACCTTCAAGATATGGCTGCGCACAGGTTTTGTGTGTCGCCGCCCGGCAATGGAGCCGACTGCCACCGCTTGTGGGAGTGTTTGTATCTGGGCGTGATTCCCATTGTGGAAAAAGATGTAAGCAATGAGCAATTTAAGAATCTGCCCATTGTGCGCATAGAGCGCTGGGAAGATCTGGATGAGGCTTTCTTAGAGACGCAGCTCGCGCGCATTGAGAGCACCGACTATGCCATGGATGAAATCAGCTTAGGGTTTTGGCGCCGCACCATTGGAAAGAGTCGCCAAGAGGCGATGAGTACCGTGCTTAGTGATTGATGCCGGGTACACCGTCTTGGTCGGAGCGAAACGCTTCTAAATTTTTACAATGAATGTGTAAGTTGTTCACGGCAAAGCTTCGTTGTCCAAGGCTTGCTACGAGTGTCCACAAACCCTTAGCGCCGCGCTCCCAGGCATACTCAAATGCATCAGGGCTATACACCGCGCTTTCATTGATAAAGCCTACGGTGGAGGCACCTTGAGAATTACGGGGGTCCACGCCGCCGAGGTACTGGCCAATGGCCGCTGCATCAAAGATAGACTGCAAAGTCGAAAAACCGTGAGAATACACTTTGGCGTCGCGCACATTATGGCCAGAGCGGCTGGATAAAGGCTGCGGGTAATGTGCAGGAATAACCGGCAGCGGCGTAAAGAATCCATTGCCAAAGGTTCGCCAATAAGCGGCCCAGAGAATCATGTCGTTCAGATCTGGTAACGCATGGTTTTGCACGATGTTTACGAAGAATTCGGCTGCATGGCCAAGAGCCGCGGCCGTCTTAAAGTAGATAAAGCCCGGCACGCAGCGAATGTCGCTGTCGAGGGTGCCCGCGATGGGCCCTTGAATATGCGGATAAATCTCTTCCAGGTTGCGGTAAAGCATCACATCGTTTTCAATATGAAACACCGGCCGGTTGGGCGCTTGCAGCATAAAAGCGTGAAGATAGAAAAAGCGCTCGCTGGTGTATTGCCAAAAACCGCCCAGAGCCTCTTTGTCTAAGGGGGAGTGGCTGTTAAACGCGTGGTGCGCTTCGGTTTGCTCGAGAGATTCAATGGCTACGCCGGTTACATCGTGGGCGGCCAAGTCAAAGCTCGAGAGTGCTTGCTTGTTGGCAATCAGCGCAATGGGGCAGGTATTGAAAAGCCTTGCCTGAGCAATGGCATCCTCGAGGTATTCCGGAAGAGTTGGCCCAACATGAACCAAGGCAAGGGTGTAGGGCGCGGCGGTCATGGAGCTTTACGCACTAAGCTGGTTGCAGCGTTCGCATTGGCGAGATTTTCTAACCACATGGTTTCAATATTGGTGCCTTTAAGTTGCCACGGCGCGTTCCAATTGCAGAAGTGGAGCCCAATGTATTCGCCGGCATCGGCGCTTTGGAAAAAGCCAATGGTTTTCTCCGGCAGCTGAACCCAACGTTTGTAGAAATAAAGATTGATAACCGGCTGGTCCCCGTTTTTAAGAATAGGCTGATAATCTTTAAGGGTGGTCACCATGGTGTCGTAGGTATCTTCTAGCAAAGTGGAGGTATCAAAAACCATCGACGAAGTATTGAAGTTGTTGATGGATAGGTCTTCCACTTCATTGCCAAGCTTGGCAAAGAGTTCCGGCGAAGCCTCGGGTGCAAACTGGCTGGCGAGTCCTTCGGGCCATACTTCACCATCTACAACAATACCGCCTTGGGTATCGATGCTGAGCAGAGGAACGAGGCTTCTAAGCAAGAGGATATCGCAGTCTAGGTAGACCACGCGCTTCCATTTTTTAAAGGCGGTTCGAAAAACGTTGAGTTTGTGAAATTGAGCTGCCTGAGCAACCTCTAAGCCTTCGGTGGGTACTGGGGTGTCAAAGCGCATCACTTCAATGCCGCGGCTGGTAAACCACTGGGCATCTTCTTCACTCACATCGGGAAAGGCCACCAGCGCCATATCGCCGGGCCATTCACCGCGGTCGTGGGCACCGTAAAATACGGCCTTGGCTGGGTCTAAATAACGCTTATTGGCAACAACGACGAGTACGCTTTCATGCATGCTTGAATCACTTCCCCTCTTGGATTCTATTTTTGCGTTATTCTCAGCGGGGAAGCAACCAGCTCCTGCAATCAGCTGCGGGCACGTACCACACAGCCTCCGAGCACATCGCCATTCCAGCGCGCGATGAGCGCATCTTTGGCATTTTCAAGCTCAAATACATGGGAGACATGGGGCGTGATTTTTCCCGCTTCGGCCCATTCTTTAAGCTTCGCCACCCGCGGTGGGCGAATGGAGGGGTCTTTTTGAGTGGAGATGACCATAGGGCAGCCCATCACTTGGAGGCCCTTCATCATAATCAGGTTGGTTGGCAGCTGATTCGCATTGGGTGCGCCGCGGCCGCCTTTGCCCTTGGCCACAAGTGGAGTGGAGGCCCAGCCCACAATCAGAAAGCGGGCACCGAAGTTTACGCAGCGAAGCGTTTCCAGCGAGATATCCCCGCCCACGCCGTCGTACACCACATCCACGCCTTT
>JABJBS010000244.1 GCA_018668695.1 Deltaproteobacteria bacterium | reverse complement strand
CTACTCTTGTTTGAAGCGCCGCAAATTCTTGTCGTAAAGATTGCACCAAGCCTAAACAGCTTGCCGCGGCTGGATGGTTGGCACCTCCACCCAGTACACCACTGACCACTGCAAAATACTCAACAGGGATTTTCTCATCGACTGTTTTTAAGGCTTTTGCCAAGGCGGAATGGTATCCCAGCATCTGCCAATAATCGTCTTGAAGCTGGTCTGCCGTAAATACTTTAGAAACCCGTTGCCCATACCCCATGAGGTTCACCAGCATTAAGCTGCCGTTTTGGCCGTGCTCTGCAAGGATAGATTCCAGGGCCTTCGAGTCGGTGGGGTCAACCACATAACAGGGCTCTGTTCGCCGGCGCGGTGCACTGCGTGTGTAGAGACGCACCACATCAGCATCAGGCATTCCTTTAAGCCAGGCCTCGCCTAGCCCTGCTTCATCCATCCAGGCAATGACTGTACCTTCCGGCACAACTTTCTGTTCGGGAGCAGACCGCAACATCCAAGCTCGCTTTGAGAACCAGTCGGGCATCGTATTTTCGTTGCCGAGGTAGAGATCTATATTGCGTAGCTCAGCATCAAAATCGCCGCCGATTAATGCCTTACTTAGCTTTGAGCGCTGAATCTTGCCACTCGTGGTCTTCGGAAAAGTCTTTTCCGTAAGCGGTACGATATAAGACGGTGTAACACCCAATCTTTCCGTCACCTCTTTGCGAATCAAGGAAATCAGCTCGTACGGGTGCCCTTCTCGATCTGCCTTCGGCGTGTAGAAAATCGCCAGTCCCTCGGTCCCTGTTTCCGGATCATTGATTGGGCATGCGGCCTGAAAGGTTGGTAATACGCCATCCATAGCATTCACGATGTCTTCAATTTCATAACAATAGAAATTGGCACCGCGGATGATAATCATCTCCTTCTCACGACCCGTGAGGTAGAGACGGCCTTCGTGAATAAAGCCTAAATCACCTGAATTGAACCAATCGTCACCCACAAACGCCTCGGCATTCGCTTTGTCATTGTGAAGGTATCCGGGGGTTATCACCGGGCCACGGATTTGAAACCGTCCTATTTTACGCTCACAGACCTGCTTATTCTCACCATCGGTAATTCGAATTTCAATGCCAGGTACCGGTGGACCCAAATCAATAAAATTAATCGTGTGCGGATCGGATCCATTGGCAGGGTTCAAAACATTACCGAGCGATGCTTTGGTAAAGAACTTGGCACCTGTTTCAACCGAAAAGTCATTGCAAAAGGTCATGCAAGTACAGGCTTCGGCCATACCGAAACTTGGTTGCATCGCTTTTTGTGGAACCCCGAAAGGCTGCACTGCCTCTAGGAAGCCCTTCACAACGGGTAAAGTGACCTGCTCACCAGCGTTCATAAAATGACGCACACACGAGAGGTCTAGCTTGAGGTCGTCTTGCCCCACTAAGCTCTCTGAAATCAGTTTAAAACCGAAGTTTGGCGACCACGTTGTTGTAACGCGGTACTTGTCCATCAAACGCAACCAGTTGAGTGGGTCACTGAGCACATACTGAGTCTTAACCTGGTACTCGTTCATACCCAGAAATACATCTTTTAAGTGACAGGTTAGAATCGGCACCACGTGATCTGCAGCCAACCAGTTCAGTGTACTGTCTTCATGGGTGTATTCGTTAAACTGAGCTGAACCATGAGCGTGTGCGATGATACCGCGATGCGTTTCCTGAATGCATTTCGGCACCCCGGTACTTCCGGATGTCAGCTGGAAGAAAACTCGGTCTTCTGGCTTGGCGTCGTAGATATCTTCCGATTGCGTGGCATGCTTCAAGCTCTCTACATCAAGAACTCGAATATCCTTCATTCCCATCACAGTCTCTAAACCTTCGAGGTCCCCCACCAAATGAGAGCTCGTGACGACTGGAGGATGCCCTAAGAGCTCCCAAGTATTGTAGAGTTTGGTAACGACTGCATTCGTATCTTTGTAAGTTGGGGCAACAGCGACTGTTACGGGCACCATGCCATTGAGGACAGCGCCCCAGAAACAAGTGAAGTGATCTCGTAGGTTGTCTACCTGTAGCATCACACGGTCTTCAGCCTTCATTCCCAATGCCTGAAAACCGGCCAACATATATTTCGCATTTTCGAGAAGCTGCGCATAAGGCATGAAATCTTCATTGCCATCTACATCGATAAACATCACACCCTTATCAGGATGGATTTTAGCCGTTCGAATCAACGCCTGAGTGAGCGTGGTCGGCAAATCAGGATCCACCTCCAACGGCCCACCACTTGAATAGGCCGGTGCCACGGTGCTTTCGTCTATGGCTTCTTCTTCTGATTGAACAAGCTCTTCGTTAAGCGAACTCGACATATCTGAGCGCCAAACCGAGGCAATATCACTCACATGAAGTGGATGAGATGCCCGCCTTTTCTCTTGCCGAATCAATGCTATGTTGGCGTCTGCAGCCTCCGTACGGAGCACCTTCTCGAAGGTCTTGAGGTCTTCCGACGAAAACACTGGAAGTAAACGCAGCGCCTGTTCGTCCACCTCACCCAACGTGTTGAGTGGTAAACGGCGAACGGTAACAACATCATCTGGGCCTTCTTCTGCGGCGAGCAATGCCGGAATGGTTTCACCCAAAAACGACCCTAGTTCGGTGCCCTGCTCTAAAACCACATAGGCGATAGCTTTTTCACCGTCCGAAAGATGCCCCGATTTTAGAATGCAGCATTCAGATATTTGAGATTCGGCGGCAAGATTTGCTCTCATCATATCGAGAGAAACCAGCACACCATTTTGCCATAAAAAGCCATCACTGGTCTTCAGGATAGAAATGGACCCATCTTCTGCTATACGCGCCCGAAAGCCCGTGGAAACCCGCGTTCCTCCAGCAGCCGTATAAGAGAGTTCTCCATCCACACCAATGGGCGCCGACGTATCAAAGGCCTGCACCACGTGTAAGCTCAAAGCGTCAATAGGTTTATCCACCAAGTCGCTACAATATTGAGCAAGTGCCTTCGGCGTATCACCATGCAGAGTTCCAGACTCTACAATCGAGTCATCGATAAGTGGAACCGCCCACAAATCCATATCGGGTGAATGCGTCATGGCTTGCAAAATTGCTTCAAAATGCTCAACCAACCGCTGCGCCTTGGCATCGGAAAACAGCCCTTTGCGAATTTCGAAATTACCTTGCAGCCCACCAGACTTCTCCAAGAGTACCAGGGAGAGATCAAACTTAGCTGTGCCATCAATGGACCCGTCAGGTGCATCCATGAGGAGTCCTATTTCGACCTCATGCAATGCAAGGTCTGGCATTGGCAGGTTCTCGAGAATGAACATACTTTGAAAAACTGCATTGTGTTCAGCATCACGATGACGCGCCATTCTCGAGACTAAGATATCCAGAGGTACATCTTCATGAGCAAAAGTTCGCAAACTACTGCGGCGTACCCTCGAGACCAACTCCCGTAAAGTCGGCTCTTCAACCATGGAGGTACGAACGGGTAGCGTATTGGTAAGCATTCCCACCAAGTTTTGAAACTCTTGGCGTGTTCGCCCGCCTAGGGCTGTGCCAACCGCGATATCGGTGGCATTGCTATAACGCGCCAGCAAAACCTTATAAGCAGCGAGCAAGACCACATACAAAGTAGCATCCATCTCTCGTGCGGTGGCCTTCACCGACTCCATAAGTTTGGGCGAGATAAAGAATGGAACTTTAACGCCTTCAAACGTACCGCTCTCGGGTTGGACACCATCACTTGGCAAGGTCATCGAACGCTGACCCGCAAGCTCCTTCATCCAAAATTCAATGCCGTCCTCGAGGACCTCTCCTTGCATATGCCGATTGTGCCAAGTCGAATACTCGAGATACCCCAAAGGTAGCTCTGGAAGAGCCGGTGGCACTTGCCGCGCATAGGCATCATAAAGCATACCTAAATCACGCAGTAAGAGAGAAACAGACCAACCATCAGCTATGATGTGATGAAGCGTTAAGTAAAAGTTTTGAGTATCGTCAGACACCTTCACCAGGAGCCCGCGGAGCAAGGGACCGCTCGTAAAATCAAAAGGCTTATTGCCATCCTCGCGTTTAAGTTCCGCCAGCTCTTGCTCAAAGGCATCGCCTGAAAGGTTCGCAATATTACCAAGTCGCAGCGGAATAGGTAAATCTCGAAGAATTCTCTGAGCTGGTTGACCGCCATCGTTTAAATACACGGTTCGCAAAGACTCATGCCGAGCCACCAAGGCCTTTAAAGCGTCGCGTAAAGCCTGCTCACGAAAGTTACCCTTAAACGATACACCAACTTGAATGTGATACAGTGGGCTGCCCGGGAAAAGCTCTTCAAAAAACCACATCCGCTTCTGCGCATAAGACAGAGGTTGAGTGATTTCTCTACTCTGGGATTCGAGAGCTTCTTCCTCGCTATCACCGACCCAATCAATCTGTGTGGCAATATGAGACGAAAGTGCTTCAATCGTGGTATGTTCGAATAAGAGAGTAGCCGGAAGAGACAAACTCAGGTCCTTATTCACCTGGTTTACAAACTCAACCGCAGTCAAAGAATCGATGCCACTCTCGGAAAGCTCCACATTCATCGCAAGTTCAGACGGCGAAGAAAGCTGTAAAATAGAAGCAAGCGATTCCTGAATATGCTCAGCCAGTTGGCCCGGAGCCTCATTCACACCGGCCCTACGCAGGTCGCTCAAGAGCGTACTGGTCGGTCTTGATGACGAGGTTGGAACCGATGCCCGACGAATCTTTTTCGCCATGGTCCGAACGACCGCTGGCTCTGAACCCTCAGGAAATCCTGCAACAAACTTCTCCCAGTCCACAGGCAGAACCATCGCCTGCGCCTCGCCGCCAATGAGCACACTCTCCAAACAGGAAAGCCCAAGCGACTCTTCGATCATCGACACGCCTCGGTCGGCCCATGCTGATACCGTAGACTCATCCACACTCGTAGCCATGCCGCCTGCTGCCCAAGGACCCCAGTTAAGGCTGACGCAGTTTTGACCTTGTGAGCAGAAATGATGTGCTAGAGCGTCCATCACCGCATTGGCAGCCCCGTAGTTGGATTGGCCCGGAGAACCCAGCACAGAAACAACAGACGAACACAGAACCAAATACTGCAGTGAGAGTTCCTCTGCTGCGGCCAATAAGTACTCCGTACCCTGAACCTTTGGTCCCATTACACGGGCAAATCGTTCCCAACTCTGGCCGGTCATCATACCGTCGTCCAGGACCCCGGCGGCATGCATAATGCCCACCACACTACCGTGGCGTTTCTCAATGCGCTCAATCAACCGGAACGCATCATTCGGGTCGGCTAAGTCTGCTTGAACGTAATCCACTCGGGCAGAGTCCGTATGCAAGCTCTGAATTACTTTTTCGACTTCTGCGTTGCGAGGTCTTCGGCCAGATAAAATGATACAGCTGGCACCGCGTTCAATGAGCCACCTAGCAAAAACCTGCCCCAATGCACCCATCCCACCTGTAATCAGGTGAGCCCCTGCTCCATCGACACTGAAGGCCGAACCTTCATGAGCCTTAGCCTGAACCAGAGATGGGACATGCCGCTTGCCGCCGCGAAAGGCCACTTGGTCTGCATGGGCATCAATTCGAAGCACCTCGCCTAAAAGATGGCTACCTTCCGACGCATCGCCGATAGCGTCTAAATCAACCACACCGCCTAATAGGCCTGGCATCTCTAGACCTAAAACTCTCGCCACACCCCATAAACCTGCTTGGTGGTAACCCAAGACTTGATCGCTCGAAATCACTTTCTGAGTATCTCTGGTGCATAACCAAACTTTTGGGCGTTCCTGCGCGGACAAGCCCGCCAGCGTTTGCACCATAGCCATTAAGGATGTGTAGGAAGCTTCATCAGAAGCAGCGGCATCTGCGGCAAAGAGAATTCGATGGTAGTCGTTATTCGCCAGCGCTTTCTTAAAGTCGCAATCAAGACCTGTGGCCGTCAGGGTAGCACCCAGTTTTACACCGGCATCTAGCCATGTCTGTGGTACTTCACCTGTGGCCGTCACCACCAAAACCGCGGCACTGTCTTCTAAGGCTGCCAACTGGTCAAGGTCTTGTTCCCAAGCCACCTGATGCAATGCTGAGTGCCCACTTGGGTCAAGTAATGCACGCAACTGGGCCCGTGTGGAACGGCGTGCTTTGAAGCCTGCCACACTGAAAACAACTGCTCCATCGCCATTCGTGATTTGAATATCTGCTTGAACGGTCTCGCCTTCCAATATCGAGGCGCGGACAGATGCATGCAAGTGGTCGTCAGGACTGGCACCTAAAAACACGCTGCCCATTTCAAATGGGAGAAACACCGTGTCTGAATCGACTGCCAGTTGACTCTCCAAGCATTGCGCAAGCACCTGGAAGGTTGCATCCATGGCACCCGGATGAATTCTAAAACCGTCCGGAGCAATGCCCTCGGGATGCTTCAAAATCGCTTTCGCTTGGCCATGTCCAAACGCAATACTTTCAACCCAACGATAACTCGGTCCTAAGTCATAACCTTGCGCGCAATAAACATCGTAAAAATCAGCAGCACCTCGCTCGCCCGCCAATACGCTGTTATCGATGGCATCGAATTCCGCGGGTTCGGTGTCTTCGGTGATGGTTCCGTAGCTGTTAAGATCCCAATCTGATTCGCCCGCTTTCTCGCTAAAAATTCGAAACGAGCGATGGTGAGCATCGGATCCTGCCTGAACGCTTATCTGTACACGAACGCCGCCTTCCGAAGGCACGACCAACGGCCTCTGGAAATAGACTGGCCCAATGGTACACCTCTCCCAACCTAAAGCTTCTTCGACCGCAGCCCCAACCATGGCAACGTGGGTAGCACCCGCCGCTACGGTCACACCGAATAGTCGATGGTCCGCAATATGGTCTGGGTCGTCACTGGTTAGTACAGTTTCATATACAGACCCGTCGATTTCGGGAGAGTCCAGTAAGCGCCCCACCATAGGGTGTCCGGCAAGAGCCACTCTCGGCGCAGGCAGCCCAGTGGCCTCCCTGAACCAATAGCGCTTGTTATCAAATGGGTAGTTCGGAAGTGTGACCTCAGGCTGAAGCGCTGTACTTGGTGTATCGGCGCCAGTGGCAACCAATGTGCTGATGGCCTTGCGCCACTGCTCCTGGTCATCTCGTTTTCGCTTTAAGGGCGCTGCTAGAACGACCGTATCACCAGCAATACGTTTGACTAAGCCGGTAAGCGTTGGATTCGGACCAATTTCAACAAAGACCGTCGTACCCATGGAAAGAGCAGTATCCACACCCGCCTTGAAGCGAACCGCTTGACGTATATGGTTCACCCAATAATCGGCATCGGGCGCTGCTTGCATCACCTTGCCGTCCAGGTTTGATATCAAAGCAATTTGAGGTGCTGAAAATGTTATCTCCGATGCAACCGCTTTGAAATCTTCCAAAATAGGAATCATTAAAGGCGAGTGAAACGCGTGTGAAACCTTAAGCTCTTTGGCCTTTATGTCTGCCTCAGCCAAAGCTGCCTTGATCGTTGCCAAATCTTGGACATCGCCCGAAATAACAGTTTGTCCTTCAGCATTCAGGCCAGCCACAGCAATCGTTTTCTCGAAACCTTTCAGGGCCGGCAATACATCTGCTTCGTCGGCAAAGACGCTTAGCATCCCGCCGCCCTCTGGTAAGCTCTGCATCAAACGTCCGCGAGCAGCGATGAGCTTTGCACCGTCTTCAAGACTCATCACCCCTGCAATCACGGCTGCCGCAAACTCTCCGACGCTGTGACCCATGACTACATCCGGGCGTATACCATTGGCCGCCAAGAGCTTATCCATTGCGTATTCAAGAGCAAACAAGGCTGGCTGCGTATTACCCGTTTGATTGATACGTTCGTCCGCTGGGTCGTCTGTGAATATGAAATTTAAAAGAGGCGCTTCCAGCAATGGGTCCAACACCTTCGCGCAGTTGTCCAATGCCTCTTTAAAGACCGGCTGATGCTCGTATAGACCTCTGGCCATGCCTCGGTACTGAGCGCCTTGACCGGTGCATAAAAATGCGACCGTCGGGCGGCTACGCTGGGTTCGGTGCAATTGAACCCCGCCAGCAGCTTCACCTTGTGCCAAAGCAGTCAAATCGGCTTGGATTTGTTCAGCACTCTCAATAACCGTAGTCCAGCGATGCTCAAAGCGAGCTCTTCGCGATTTTAACCAACGTGAAAGACCGCGAAGCTGAATTTCGTCAGCCCCATTCACCGCAGATTTCATGACACCCGCAAGCTCGCTGAGTGCTTGCTCAGATCGAGCGGACAAAACCATGACATCATCTGACGCTGGAGCTGTATTCTCTCCATTGCGAACGGGTGGTTGCTCTATCACCACGTGGGCATTTGTGCCGCTAAAGCCAAAAGAGCTCACACCGGCTCTTCGTAGCCCCACGCCTTCCCACGCTTGCCCCTCTGATACCACCTTCACGTTCATGGTATCCCAAGGCACATGGGTATTGGGTGTCTCAAAATGAAGCGTCTTGGCTAAGGTTCCTGCTTGGACACTCAAAACTGCTTTGATAAACCCGGCCACACCGGCCGCCAGCTCCAAGTGACCGATGTTGGTTTTCACAGAACCCACTGCGATGGGATCCCCAACGCTTCGAGATTTCCCGTACACCGCGTCCAGGGCACCGAGCTCAATAGGGTCTCCTAGAGATGTGCCGGTTCCATGAGCTTCTACATAATCTACATCTTTTGGATCGAGCTTGGCTGCACGCAGAGCTTGCCGGATCACGCGTTGCTGGCTCAGCCCGCTAGGAGCTGTGAGTCCACTGGTTTTACCATCCTGATTAACCGCGCTACCCTTCACCACGGCCAAGACGGGGTCACCATCTTTAAGAGCTTGGTCTAGAGGCTTCAGCACAACGACGCCGCAGCCTTCACCACGCACGTATCCATCGGCTTTATCATCGAATGTTTTGCATCGACCATCGCTGGCCATCATGCGAGCTCTGGAGAAGGATATCGTTGGCTCTGGAGAAAGTATTAAATTCACACCGCCAGCCAACGCCAACTGAGTTTCACCCAACCGCAAACTCTGACAAGCCTGATGAATGCTCACCAGAGATGACGAACATGCCGTATCAATCGAAACATTGGGTCCCTGGAAACCATAGAAATACGAAAGCCTGCCGCCCGTTGCACTTGCCGCGTTACCGGTGCCGCTGTAAGCACTCACATCCTCATAGGTTCCATACCGGGTTTGTAAGCTCGCATAATCGCCCGCACCGATTCCCAGAAATACTCCGGTCGCACTTTCAACCAATGCATCAGGGTTCTGACCAGCATTCTCAAGCGCCTCCCAGCTCACCTGTAGCAAGAGCCGTTGTTGAGGATCCATCTGCGCCGCTTCTCGAGGCGATATGCCGAAGAAAGCTGGGTCAAACTGGTCTACACCGCGAATGAAACCGCCCCAACGGGTGCTCATCTTGCCAAGCGCTGCTGGGTCTGGGTCATAAAACGCATCGATGTCCCAACGCTCAGCTGGTACCTCTGTAATGGCATCCGTTCCCGCCTGAAGAAGGTTCCAAAAGCTCTCTGGCGAATCTGCGCCCGGTAACCGGCAAGCCATACCGATCACCGCAATATCACCGCCCACTTGAGATACGGAACCAATCGCCTCGTCGCTGCCTTCAATTCCCGTTTGAAGCTGGGCTAAATGCTTAGCCAGGGAATCGATGTTTGGATAATCGAAAAGCAATGTGGGCTCGAGTGGTCTCTTGAGCCAATCCTGGAGTTCTCCAGTAACCGATACCGCCTCTTTTGAATCGAGTCCCATGGTTGCAAAACCGGCAGAACTATCAATTTCAGCCAGCTCCATACCTAAAGCCTGTGCCACAGTATTCATGAGCCAAGTACGTATGCGTCCTTGCTCTGTGAGAGCATCGGCTTTTTGAGCAACCTTCGCATCGAGGGCCGGAGCCTCTTTTGGGGTCTCTTCTTTTGCAGCTGCGGTAGGCTTTGCTTTGGGCTTGGGCCGACTCCGCGATTTCTTCTTCGCAGTCCATCCATAAATCGCTTCCGCTGTACCCTCTAAAAAATGAGACTCATACGCCGCCTTGCAGGCCGCTCTTTGAATCTTACCGCTGGACGTTTTGGAAACACTTCCAGGCCAAAGGAGGAACATGGCGTAAGGCTGAATGCCGTGAACCTCAGCGATGAGGTCTCGGATGTCTTCGAAAATCTGATTGTGGTCAAACGAATCTTGATCCGCCTCACCCTCTTTGTCTTTCACCCTTAGGAACTTTTTGGTTTTACGTTTGCGCCCTTGTACGTCGCTTCCATCAGGAGCCCTTGGCTCAATCTCGTGAAAAACAACAAGCTCTTCTTCACCATCGCGTTCTACGGAAAATGTTGCGCAGTTTCCCGGACGAATAACGGGATGGTTCCACTCCAAAGAAGCAATGGTTTGCTCAATATCCGTTGGATAATGATTCCGGCCGCGGATGATGATGAGCTCTTTCAGACGGCCATTGATGTAAACCTCGCCATCGTGAATAAAGCCCAAATCTCCCGTGCGTAAATAATGAACCTTCTCGCTTTCGCCTTGAACCGTGGCCTGGAAGGTCTCCACCGTACTTTCTTCACGCTGCCAGTAGCCGCCAGCTACGTTGTCGCCGCGAAGCCATACCTCGCCCACCGTGTCGTCCCCACAGGATTCAAAGGTGTTCTGGTTAACGATTCGAACTTCTTGACCCTGTAACGGCTTGCCGCAACTCACAACCACTAAAGAGTTGTCAGGGTTCTCAGTCTCCACGACTCGGCTCTCCTGAAGCGCCGCCGATTCTACGCGAATCGTCTTGTGCAACTCCTCTGTCGAACCTGAGGTACAAGACAAAACTGCTTCAGCAAGCCCGTAGCCCTGAAAAAATGCCGTCTCTGGGAATCCGCATTTCGAGAAGACATCGATGAAGCGGGTAAGCGTGTGCTCCAGAATCGGTTCCGCACCGCAAAGAGCCATCCGCCAACTACTCAGATCGATGCCTTCGAGAGCCTCGTCCGGAATGCGCGTCACGCACAACTCAAACGCAAAGTTTGGACCGGCACTCATCGTGGCCTTGTAGCGTGTAACCGCCTGCAGCCAGCGAACAGGGCGCTGAAGAAAATGAAGAGGTGACAAGAGGATAGCTTTCGCACCGATATAAATTGGGTGCAGCACACCGCCGATCAGGCCCAAATCATGATAGAAAGGCACCCAGTTCAGCACCACTTCATCTGCCGTGCTCTTACACGACAAGCGCATCATTTCTTCATTAGCGATTAGATTCTGATGGCTGATCATGACGCCTTTCGGCGTACCGGTTGATCCAGAGGTATATTGCAAAAATGCGAGGGTATCTTCCTCGAGCTCTGGAAAAACCCATTCATCCTCACCCTTCGCGGCCAACTCATCTGAGCCATACCAGGTAAGGTCTTTAAGAATATTCGAATTGGGAAACACAAACTGAGCCATTGCCTTCAGATTGCTTGTTGTTAGAACAACTTTTGCATCGCAATCATCAACAATGGATTGCACGCGCGGCAAGGTTCGGTCGATACGGTTAGGGTCTGGCGGGTAAGCTGGAACAGCAATCACACCGGCATAAATACAGCCAAAGAATGCACCGATAAAATCGAGACCGGGTGGGTAGAGCAGCAACGCTCTTTCGCCCGCGAGTCCAGACTTTTGAAGCTGCGCGGCGATGGCACGCGCCCTTCTGTCCAGCTCCCCATAGGTAAGTGGATCTTCACGTTTCTCTCCATCTTCGAGAAAAATATAAGCCACTTTGTCGGGGTGTTCTTGAGCTCGTCGACGCAAAATCTCGACAAGGTTATTTCCTAATGGTTCAAGCATATTACCCTCGTGAACAGGGCAAGGTTGAGCCGCTGTTACCGCCCAAAAAGTGTCCTAAACACCCTAGTTTGAGTCAAGTTTGGGAAATACCGCCAGAGTCCCTGACGCCTACTCAAACTTACACGGGCCTACACGCTGAATATGGAAATGCGTTATTCTCCAGCTGGGCAGCTACCGGGAATCCCGGAATCGAGCCATTGCAGACGGCTTAAAAGCCAATTTTCAAGGTAATCCATCTCTTCCAAGTGAGATTGGCCGATAAAATTATTAGGCCAGAGGTACTCACCGAGGATCGACCATCTCTGGAAATTTCTCTCTTGAGACTCAGAAAGTCGTTCTTCGTAAGCCGCCAAGCGTGCAATTACCGATTGGTCAGAGAGTAACCCTCCCCTTAGCGACTCCCATCGGCACCGAAGTTCTCCAACAAACACAGGATCCTCAAGAAGACTCGCCCACCAAAATGGAGTCCCTTGATTGAAAGCCCAGCCCTCGGGCTCAAACGCCGCGCCGTAATCCGCATTGCCAAACGCCAGGTTGAAATCCCAAAGTGGTCCCATATGAATCAAACCACCTGCACTGTCTCGAAACTTATGTAGGAATGTACTCAACCGATACGCATCCACATTACGGCTGATCTCTTGAACAATCATGAAATCTATAAATGAACCCACATCGATTGCATCACGATAGCTCGGATCACCGTTGAAAAGTTTTGTCTCAAAATCAGATAAAGACGATTCAAGGTAGTCTTTTTGTACCTGATTCAGGTCTGGCTCCTCTGGGTAGTCGTATTGATAATAAACTTGGTTCCAATTTTCAGGATCAATCGACGAATCCCAACCTTCCCCGCCGCTTCCAGTAAACTTATCAATCTTAACGATATAACCTCCCGTAATCGCATCACCAGTGGTTGCTGTGGGGTCCATCGGCTCAATATTCACTCGGTCCTTATCTCGTTTAACTTGTTCCATAAGCACGTAAACGCCCTCATAGGAACCATTTAAGAAGACCTCACAGAATTGAGTCCTCGGCGCATACCGCCCCATGGCGTTGCCTAAATCATAGGCCAACACATTCCTAACCAGAGATTTATCGCTGTATGGAGCGTTAAGAATCCAATCGTTCTCCGAGGGCATCCCTAATAGAGAAACATTATTATTCTCACCGGATTCATCTTGCGTTTCAAAACCATATTGCTTTTTGGGAAAGTTTTGGGAGGTTGAACCACGCCATTCGATACTGATGCGGCCATCGTAGTCTGTAGCTGGGTCATCGAGTGCATTGCGCTGCCCTGGCCCATTGTTAACAATCCGCATGTGCGCGGTGATTCGCGGATCATCACGAACAGACTGCCCGGCGGTATCAATGAAAATCAAAGGTAAATCGCTCGAGGTCATGGGTTCATCAAACCAATCGGGAAGCGGTAAATAAGTTTGCTCCTCCGCAGACATTCCAACTGCTATAAAAACTCTAGAGCTTAAATCACTGGAATCAGCCCGAGTATTATGAATCTGAACCGCCAGATGATTTTTCCCTGGAAGCAACCGTTCGACATCAATATCGACTCGATCAGGCAAACCTCCCGTAGCAAGTCTTGCCTCGTGAGAATCCTCGGCCGCTGTATCGAAAGCTGTAACATCACCAGGTTCACCAATACCGGCTCGAGCAATCTCCTCACCATTTAGATAAGCGATAAACGCGTCGTCGTAATCAATGAAAAGGTTCGCTTCAAGGATCTGTTCTTTGCTGATGACCTCAAAACTTGTACGCATATAAAGTGAGAGAGTTGGCTCAATCACAGTTGCGTCGTCATCGTCCCCGTAACCAATACCACCAGGGCCAGATGGCCAATCTGTCGTTACGAATGCAGCCGTTTTCCAAGTGGAAACTGGCTCCTCAGTAGGTGCGAGATAATGCCAGGAACCACCTTCATCCACCAACATTTCCCTATGATTCAAAGTATTTGAAATGGGTTCAGGAGGCTCGATAGGGTCTGGACTCGAAGGATCTGACCAGCCGGGTGTGACGAGCTCAGCTGCGTGGCAACCTACCAAAACAACACAGGTCACACTTAGCAGAATACCGAACACCCGCGGCAAATAAGACTTCAACATAGAGCCTATCTTAAGGTTGGATGAGAGCTATTGGAAAGGTTGAATCTGAGCTTGATAGACTATCTGACAACCCAGGGGCGACGGAGTCTTCTGATTGATCTAGACACCAACCAGGGCCAAGAGAACACCGGCCGCAACTGCAGAACCAATCACCCCAGATACGTTGGGGCCCATTGCATGCATGAGCAGCATATTATCTTGGCGATACTCAAGCCCAACCTGGTTCACGACCCGGGCAGCCATGGGAACCGCAGAAACACCCGCCGCGCCAATCAGCGGGTTGATTGGGTCTCGCGTTGAGAGCTTATTCATGACCTTCGCTAAAATAACCCCAGAGGCTGTACCAATCGCAAAGGCCACCAAGCCAAGCGCTAAGATTCCGAGGGTTTCGACCTTAAGAAATTTGTCGGCTCCCAGTTTTGACCCGACGGCAAGACCCAGAAAAATCGTCACAATATTGATGAGTTCATTTTGGGCGGCACTTGAAAGGCGCTCTACAACCCCTGACTCGCGTAACAAATTACCAAACATCAAGGCACCAATAAGAGGCGTGGCATCCGGCAAAAGTAAAATACAAAGCCCGAGAACCATCAGAGGAAAAATCACCCGCTCACCACGCGAGACAGTGCGGAGCTGACTCATTTTAATTTTGCGTTCATCTTCTGTGGTGAGAAGCTTCATAATTGGCGGCTGAATAATCGGCACCAAGGCCATATAAGAATACGCAGCTACAGCAATGGCTCCCATCAAATCGGGTGCGAGCTTACTCGATAAGAAGATAGCCGTGGGACCATCCGCCCCTCCGATAATCGCGATGGCCGCAGCATCTTGAAGCGTAAAGTCGATACCGTTGACATTGGCACTGAGCCAAAGAGCACCTAAAAGCGTGGCAAAAATCCCAAATTGAGCAGCAGCTCCAAGTAGAGCAAGCTTTGGCCGCGCCATAAGCGGACCAAAATCGGTCATGGCACCCACGCCCATAAATATGAGTAATGGGAAAAGACCGTTGGCCACACCCATATTGTATATGATTCCCAGAAAACCTTCAGGCCCTGCGATATCCGCAATGGGGATATTGGCTAAAATCCCGCCAAACCCAATCGGTAGCAGCAAAAGTGGCTCAAATTTCTTTCGAATAGCCAGGAATATCAGCAAGAGCGACACGGCAATCATCACCGTCTGAGCCCCTGTAAAGTTAGCCAGCCCTGTAGCATTCCAGAGTTTGTCGAAGTTCCCCATGATTTATCCTGCCGCAATCGCTGCTAAGGTATCACCAACCGCGACTTGGTTACCCACAGCAAACGGTAGAGCTTGAATCACGCCGGTTACCGGTGAGCGTACTTCGATTTCCATCTTCAAGGCTTCGACTACGAGTAGTAAATCACCTTCATTTACTTTTGCCCCAACGGAGGTCTCTAGCTTAAAAACCCTTGCCGCGAGCTCAGCTTTCACTTCGGTGGCCGCTCCTGAAGACCCAGCCGCTGGCGAAGCCTCCCCTGCTTCACCTACGTTGTAATCGTAGGCAATACCGTTGACCACGGCTTTCCCATCCTCAAACTTCACATCGTAAGATTTTCCGGCAACCTGAACACTCATGTGGTCCGACCCAGCGGACGCCGCCGCTGGTTTCGACTTATCGATCTTGCGAACACCAATTTCGGACTCACCCTTAAGAAAGGCGACACCTTTATCGAGGCAGGTTGAGACGACAAAGATATTCTCATCGTTTACTTCTAAGCCTTCATCTTGGAGACGCTTCGTGGCAACCGCGATGCCCTTTTTGGGGTCCTCGTCGTTGATTTCTCGAGGGTTGCGTTTGGTCGGTTCAAGCTTGAGCTGCTCAGCCGCCAAAGCTACAATTTCCGCATCTGGCTCCACAGGTGTTTTCCCAAAATAGCCCAAGACCATTTTTCCGTAACCTTCAGCGATGCGTTTCCATGGACCAAAGATTTCATTGTTGAAGGCCTGCTGAAAATAGAACTGAGACACAGGCGTTACCGAGGTACCAAAGCCACCTCGCCGAACCACTTCGCCCATCTTCGCCACCACTGCGGGATAGCGTTCCATCATGTTGTTGTCGCGCATCATCTGGGTGTTTGCCGTAAGCGCACCGCCCGGCACGGGGAAAAATGGTATCAACGGTTCCACCGCTAAAGCCTCTGGCGGCATGAAATAATCTTTCAAGCAATCCTTCGCAACTTCTTCCGCAGCAAGCACTTTTTCGATATCTAGTCCAAGGTCATAGTCGGTTCCACGCAGCGCATGCCACATCGTCGCAAAGTCGGGCTGAGAGGTACCACCCGACATCGGCTTCATGGCCAAATCGATACCATCAGCTCCTGCATCTAGGGCTGCCTTGTACTGCATCACGGCAATACCCGCCGTATCGTGAGTGTGTAGACGCAGATGTGTCCCCTCAGGAAGCATTTTGCGCGCCTGCTTAATGGACTCGTAAACTTTACTCGGCACCGAGGTTCCAGATGCATCCTTAAAACAGACAGAGCTAAAGGGAATACCCTCATCTAGAATGTTTCTCAGACAATCACTGTAAAACTCCGCAGTATGGGCACCTTCACAACCAGGAGGTAGCTCCATAAGTGTTACAACAACTTCATGATTCAAACCGGCATCGGCGATGCACTGGCCACTGAAACTCAAATTGCGAACATCGTTTAATGCATCGAAATTTCGAATGGTCGTCATGCCATGCTTCTTAAATAACTTCGCATGCAAGTCGATGATGTCACTGGATTGCGAATCGAGACCCACCACATTGACGCCCCGCGCCAAGGTTTGAAGATTCGCATCGGGCCCAACCGTTTTACGAAAAGCATCCATCATATCGAATGCTGATTCCTGGCAATAAAGATAGAGCGCCTGGTAACGCGCACCACCACCCGCCTCGAAATGCGTAAATCCAGCATCCGCAGCAGCTTCAACTGCAGGCAGAAAATCTTTCGTAAATACACGCGCTCCAAAGACAGACTGAAAACCATCTCTAAAAGCCGTGTTCATGACAGATACTTGTTTCTTAGCCATGTTTATTGCCCTCCACCCTCACGAAACCTGTGTGCGGCAGCGATTGCCAAAGCAATCTCTGAATCCACTGCGCCTTGAGCGACCTGTATACTCTGAGAAGTCGATACCTCAGTATCCGGTAAGACCGAGCTTAAAAATCGCCCGGTAAACTCCATGGCAAAGGCCAGAAGCGTGAGAAAGGCAAACACTGTGCCCATCCCAACCAACATCAATTCAATTCCCTGACCCATCGTCACACTTCCCGTCCACCTTGAACCCAGTGGTCTTCACTTCAAGTTATAGTCACGCCTGGGATTCGAGACCAATAAGCTGCCATATTTAATAGACGTAATTGCATATTCTGCCCGGGAGAAAGGACTTAATAAGTGATTATTTAAGCAGGCTCGAATGAATTTCGATTTGAGACTTATGGGCGTTACTGGGAAATTCAAATGGTATCAATACAGAATCTACGAAATTGACCGGTTACCAAGCATGAGCTGTACCGTCGAGCCGAAGGAAGGCTCCCGATTTTTCCATAGTTGTTGTCTTGAGCAATCCCATGAGACCTTGAGCTGATTCTTCTGGGCTCAATGGGGCTTTCTCACCGCCCATGCGTGTTCTCACATGGCCTGGATGGACGCCATAAACCAAAATGCCCTCTTCTTTGAGGTCGACGGCCATCAAGCGCATCCACATATTAAAGAGAGATTTACTTCCGCGGTATCCATAATTCCCACCGCTAACCACATTTGTAATGGCTGCCTTGCGGGTTGAAACACACATCACCGTTGGCGACTCACCTTTTCGCAAGAGCGGCAAAAGTGATTGCGTAAGCATCAAAGGCGCCAATGCATTCACCGACAAATAGTTGATGAGACCCTCAGAGTCCAAAGTTCCAAAGGTCAGGTTACTCTGACTGGCCGGTACAACGTCATTTGTGGAACTCAAAGCCGCGTTATGGATAATCAAATCCAGGCTCTCAGTATACTCCAAGATATTGTCACGAATACCATCGAAATTCTGGCCACTCTGGATGTCGAGATGAATCGGCGTCACACCGGCCTCACTCACAAGGTCCGCATCTCTTCGGCACGTTCCCCAGACTTTCCAACCGGAACCAGTCATCGCCCGCCCCAAAGCGAGCCCAATTCCCCGGCTCGCTCCTGTCAGCAACACGTTTTTCATTTTGTACGACTCCGAGGCATATCTTTAACCTTCTTGACCAAAGCGTCTGGCACCACCCAAGGCCCCAGATGTGGCGGTGGAGCACACCAACCAAGTTTTTCAATCGCCTCTAAAATCACCAATGCTCGCTCCAACGTCACCGGCCCCTGGGTCGGTCCAAGTTCAGGAAAGACTGAAAGCAATATCGCTTCCGCCTGACAACCCGGTACCCAGCTTTCCCCGTAGAGTTTACGTAAATTTGATGCTTGTGCAAAAGGTGACCATCTGTCGAGCACGCCGAGGTCAAAAGCGCCGCCGCCGAGCAAAAGTACATCTCCGTGTTCATTCATTCGGCTCTTGGCATCCTCAGTCTTGAATGCTTGAGGGAAACTGTCATCTAAGACCACCGCACCAGGCTTGAGTGCATCCACAACCAACGTGGCTCCCCCACTCGTCGCACCAAGAATCAGGTCACACTCGTCAAGGTTGAGCACGCCGTTGTCTAACTTCGGATCACAGAGGCTGACCTTTCGAGGTTTACCAAGCTTAGCCAGGCATAGCTCCAGGCTTGAACGGCCGATTGAGCCATAACCAAGAACGCCCACATGTAAATCCGACCAATCCAAACCCAATGCTTCAATCATCGCCGCAGTGTTGAAATACATCGCGCAAACTGTGGCGCCGTGGCCGGTGCTGATCGACTTATTTACAAGTGTAGGCTGCGCGCCCAAACCTGTAAGTGATGGAAGCATTCCGGCGAGCGTAACAATTGGCGATGATGCCAGCGCTGCCGCCTCCTGAATCAAGCGGGGCACCTCTG
>JABJBS010000243.1 GCA_018668695.1 Deltaproteobacteria bacterium | reverse complement strand
GAGTCTGAAGCTGAGTCTGAAGCTGAGTCTGAAGCTGAGTCTGAAGCTGAGTCTGAAGCTGAGTCTGAAGCTGAGTCTGAAGCTGAGTCTGAAGCTGAGTCTGAAGAAGAGTCTGAAGCTGAGTCTGAAGCTGAGTCTGAAGAAGAGGCCGACGAAAACACTGAAGCTGAGTCTGAAGAAGAGTTTGAAACAGCGGCCGACCAAAAGACCGAAGCTGAGCCTAATACTGTAGCAGAGACTGAAACAGAGGCCGACAAAGAGACTAAATCTCAGACTGTTTCAGCGGAAAATCCGCCGGTACCTACTCAAGATTCGGTTACTCCCAAACACGCCCTAGAGTCAGACACCTTGAAACCTGGCGCTCCGCAACAACCAGCAACGACCACTGAATCAGTGGGTGTAGAAACTCTGCCAGTACTTCCTACACCTACCCCACCATCCGCTATTTCTGCAGCGAATAAGACAATGTTATTTCCGCTAAACTCTGCAAACCTCGATGCAGAACAGCTTCATTTCTTAGATGAACTTCTTGCCCATGCATTCGCTGAATTTTCTCCTCATGATGTTCTGACCTCACAAGATATTGAGGCTCTGGTCGAACAACGCGTTCAGCAACAAATTCTAGGCTGTGTAGATGAATCCTGTGGTACCCAACTCGCCGGCATTGTTGGCGCACGTTACCTCATTCGTGGAAGCATCCACGCTGTCGGCGAAAGCTTTCACGTCCTCCTCACACTCATCGACACCGCTGAGAAACGAACCATATCCCGAAGCCGTGCCACCGGGCTCAATCACCACGGTAAACATCTAGAAACCATGGGCCGAGCTGTTCGCCGACTCCATGATCTAGAGGATGCTGACTCAAGCCTCGCTGAACAAGTTTACGCTCCGGTTGTATCCGGCTCCCGCGTTTATGAGAGTTCCTTAATGGCACCCGCCTGGAACATCACACTCACTGGCCGGGAACTGCGCGAACGAGGTTACGTAGAATTATCTGAGATCTTCAATGACCTGCCCGGAATAGACGTTGCGAGACCCGAAGGCGCATCATGGTTACGAACTTATTGGCGTGGCCGACGCGACACTTGGCAGGATCACTTTCTCTTTCTCATCGACGGTATTCCTTGGCATGACCACCTCTACGGCAATGCTCGTATGCTCATTCCACTCTCTAATATCGACCGTGTTGAAATATTTTACGGACCTGGTTCTTTGATGCACGGTTCCAACGCTCTCATGGGGATTGTTCAAGTCATTACCCGAAATGAACTTCGCTCCACCGGGACTCATGTGAGCGGCTTTGTTGGCTCGCGCGTCCCTCAAAGCGGAATAGGTTCCATCGCCAATTACCGCAACGTTAGCGATATTAACTTAGAGCACATCGAGAAAGACTTTAGACTCTCTCTCACCACCCGTTTCGATCATGGCCGCGTCGATTCCACCAACAGCGACACCTACGAATGGTCCAAAGACGCCTACTACCGCGACCCAAGAATCTGGGGCGAATCGTTTCTGGAGAACTACCCTGGGGTATCTGGCTCATTTCGGTCCCCCTATAACAATATCGCGGCCGATCTCAGAGTAGAAATGAAACGTCTCGAAATCGGACTCCAGTATTACAACAGCCGGCGAGGTACCGGTTACCAATTTGCAGCAGACCGTTATCAAAACGCCGCGAGTTGGTCAGACACCTTCTACAGTATTTTTGCCCGAACCCATTACAACACTGAAAAATGGGCAACCAACGTCATTGCCAGATACCGAGGCAGTGTTTGGCCTAATGGTAATTCACTGCTTCTACGAAGCGGCGGCGTCGCCAAACTTAATCGTTATGTTTCCCACTTTACTTCCGCCGACATTCAAGGCGAGGCGGGCTACACCTTTAACGAGAGCACTTTTATTCATGGCGACCAACTCTCCATCGTTTCAGGCTTCCACCTCGGCCGCGACGACTTAGGCCTTGGCTGGCAAAAAGTGAGTTCCGACTTATCGGGTGACACTCCGCCTTCCAACACCCAGCTCACTTCCGAAGGCCCACTTGGGAGAACTCGAAAATACAACCTAGCGGGCTTTGGTTTGATTAAATACATGCTCACCCCTCACCAACGTATCGATGTTGGTATCAGACAAGAGTATCGCCGCGGTGAGACCAACAGCGCTTTTCGGCTTGCGTATGTAGGTCACGCCGCTCCATCATGGACATGGAAGCTGCTCTATGGCCGAGCCTTTACTCTGCCCGTCCCGCGCCAAGTAACTTTTGTTAGTAAAACCAGTGCCGATAACAACCTTGATCTCTTCGCCGAGAAAACGACAAGTGTTGAAGCAGGGCTCTATTACAATGAAAAGAACCTGAGTGTTCAGCTTAGTCCTTACCTTGTTTGGAATGATGATGTCATAGACGTGATAGATGGGCAGTTTCAAAATGCCAGTCAGCAACAGATTCTCGGAATAGACATCGGCATCATCAAATCCTTTGACGCTCCTTTACTCCGCTCCTTGCGAAGCTGGCTTTATTTAACATGGCTTCCATGGGCCAAGCGCTCCGCGGAAGGAGCGGAATGCAGTGATGTCAGCCTTGGTGATCACATATCAGGACAGCTCTATGAGTCAGGACGTGAGTGCCGTGTTGGTGATATCGCCCCCATTAAGGTATGGGCAGGAAGTCAGATAGGCCTTAGCCAAAACCTAAGCACCACCATCCTGGCCCGTTTCTACTCTAAACGCCCAACGGTCTCGACAAACCCTGTTGAATCCATCGACGCATACGCCACGATGGATATCAGCATGACCTATCGGAACCTTATTATCGAAGGTCTCAATCTGGGATTGCGCGTGGGTAACCTCTTTAACGCCGTCTACTTCCACCCCGGAGTAAGCGGGGCTTCGGCCGGTAATGAACCTGGTTCTATGGTCACTGGAGAAGACGGTATTGAGGCATGGTCAGGTAGTCAGAGCGGCTACAGCTCGCTACTTCCGCAGCCCTCCCGCTCTTTTCAAATCACTCTGCAGACAGATATAGATTAGCCCTCTTCCTGGCTTACGTACCAAGAAGTACCTCCCCAAGCCTTGAGAATAACTCGATTTTAAAATGTGACGAACTCCAGTGCTGGAGCCGTCCAAGGGCAAATGCTACTCTTGGCTTCAGGCTAAGGAGGCCTCACCATGCCTAAAATTGGTACACCCAACACCGACACCGCAACCAAAGCTTTGCTCTTAGGAGCCGGAGAACTCTGTAGAGAGATTGCCATTGAAGCACATAGGCTCGGGCTCGAAGTCATTGCAGTCGACCGTTATGAAGATGCTCCGGCTATGGCCGTCGCTCACCGCTCTCATGTGATCCATATCGAAGACCCCAAAGAGCTTCGTAAGCTCATCGACCTAGAGAAGCCCGACTACATCATCCCCGGCAGTGAGCATATTGCTGCAGAGATTCTTCTAGAGTTTGAAGAAGAGGGCTATACCGTAGCGCCGTCTGCTAAAGCCGCCAAACTGGGTACCGACCGAGCCGGGATCCGCGAGCTTGTCGCCCACGAGCTCAACCTCCCTACTTCGCCATTTCGAATTGCGCATACAATGGCCGACTACTGGAGTAACATCGGCGAAATTGGGTTCCCCTGCATGGTAAAGCCCTTGTACAGCTCTTCAGGCGTTGGACACAGCTTCTTAAAAGGTGACGGCGACACCATGAGCAGTTGGCAAACAGCTCAAGATAAAGCTCACCCGGGCACTTGTGGGGTTATCATCGAGGGCCTCATCGACTTTGATTACGAAGTAACAATTCTCACCGTCCGGCACGCTGGAGGCATACTTTTCTGTGATCCCATCGGTCACCACAAACTTAAGAGTAACTACAGGGAATCATGGCAGCCTCACCCCATGCCCGACAAAGCACTCGAAAGAGCGCACGAAATGGCGGAAAAAATTGTCAATAACCTCGGCGGCTACGGGCTCTACTCTATGGAATTTTTCGTAAAAGAAGACGAAGTCTACTTCAGTAAAGTTGCGCCCCGGCCTCACGACACAGGCATGGTCACCATGACCTCACAAAACATCTCTGAATGCTCGCTGCACTTACGCGCCATATTGGGTTTACCGATCCCAACCGTCCGCTCAGAAGGCGCTGGAGCGGCAGCAGCAATCGTTGTTGAAGGAGATGGCACCGACCCTGTTTATACAATCTCAGCTGAAGCCATGCTCGAACCCGACACCAGTATTCGCCTTTTCGGGAAAACCGAAGTTCATGGTATCCGTCCCATGGGTGTAGCATTAGCACTAGGTAAAGACGTAGACGAGGCTCGCAAGAAAGCCACAACATTGGCCGACTCAGTCAAGGTTGAACTCTCCTAGATTCATAGCATCCCCGATGTAAGTTTCAGGCTTACGGTTGACCACCTTAATTCTAGCCTGGTGACGAGAGGCCAGATCTCGGGCCCTCTGAACCGTGCTTTATTCTACTTTTGGGTAGGTCAAGAGCGGCGTTCCGTACTATAGTTAAGGAACATCATTGTTACCCAGAGGAGTTCGTTATCTCCGACAACTTGCCAAAAGGTCGGTTCAGCCGACTCGCAAAACTTGCCCGAGCCGGTGCACGTACCGGCTCCGCCATGGTCTTCTCTAAAACACCAGCCAAACACCTCATTAAATCAACAGCACTGCTGGGGCAACTCAGAGGCATCGCGACCAAAATAGGACAGATGCTTAGCTACGTCGACGGCCTTGTTCCTCCTGAGCACAGGGATGCATTCGAAAAGACCATGGGCACCCTGCAAGCAGCAACTCCGGCATCAGACCCAAAGGAAATACGGGAGCTCATTCGTCAAGAATTCAATAAGGGTGTAGAAGAGATATTCGCAACTTGGGAGGACACCCCCATCGCCAGCGCATCCATCGGTCAAGTTCATCGAGCCATCACTCACGAGGGCGAAGAGGTCGCTGTTAAGGTACATCACCCTGGCATCGTGCAAGCTTTAGAATCCGATCTCCAGAACGCGGGTGCCATGGAGATGATACTATCATTGCTCGGATCCTCTAAGTTCGAAACAGGACGGCTTGTGGAGGAGCTTAAGGACAGGTTCCGTGAGGAACTGGACTACAAACTAGAGGCCGAGCGCATTGAACTCTTTAGTAATATTCACGCAGGGGATCCAACCATTCGGATTCCCAAAGTATACAAATCGCTCTCTAGCAAGCGCGTATTAACGACAGAATTCATTCGAGGTCTTAGCTACGAAGAAGCGCGAAATGCCTCAGAGCAAGAGCGTATTGCATGGTGTGAAACACTTTGGCGTTTTGTTTATAAAGCGATTCTCATACATGGCGTATTTAATGCGGACCCTCACCCGGGAAATTACTTCTTTCATGAGGGAGGTGGGGTAACCTTCGTCGACTTCGGATGCGTCCAAAAGATGCCAGAGGTTAGGCAAAATGCGGCCATTCGATTGCACTGGGCTGCAGGACACGATGAGCCCGAAATGTTTCACCAGGGCTGCATAGACATTGCCGATTGTCAGGGTGGTCTTTATGAGAGATTGGTCCGTAAATATCTCGAGTCTTACTTTCGTCCGATTAAAGAATCGCCCTTTCACCTTTCTCCCGACTACGCGGCCAAAGTGGTGAGAGACTTTAAGCGTGATTACGCTACAGCTTTAAAAAACTATAAAGACGGGTTCGTTCCTATGCCAAAGGGGCTACTCTTTATTAACAGATTAGAGTTTGGGTTCTTTTCGATCTTGGCAAGACTCAATGTGAAAGTAGACTACCGTGAGGTGGAAAAAGGTTATTTACACCAAGAGCATATTGATGCCGCAATGGCCAATGCTTCACCAAGTTCCTAAGAGTTTAAGAGAAGGTCCCCCGCGTCGGGATCCAAATGCTAAAAGATGCACCGCCGAGCCTATCACTCTCACCAACCGTAATTGTTCCCTGATGGTTCTTGATGATCTTGGCTGTTACCGCCAACCCGATTCCTGTTCCAACGCCCGCCGCCTTAGTTGTAAAAAATGGCTTCAAGATTTTTGCACGAATGTCTTCAGGAATTCCCGGCCCATTATCCTCCAGGCCAATCAATACTCCATCCACATTATTCACACGTTTTAAAACAGATGTAACCACAACAGTACCATTTGAAAAACCATGCTTTTCTTCAATTGCATCAGCCGCGTTCGCAAGGATATTCGTAAACACCTGCCGTAGATGACTGGCCCGACATCGTATCTCCATGTCTTGCTCAAGCTCCAAAGAGACCTTACAGCCTTTGAGCTTGCCTGAGACCAGAATGACTGCATCCTCTATGATCTCGTTAAGGTCATAAAGGACTGGCTCAAGGTCAAGGCGTGAGCCTCTGTGTAAAGCGTTTGAAACATCAAGCATCTGCCGAATGCATTTATCGCCGTCTTGACGAGCTCGAATCAATTCATCGAAATGTTTATCAAGCCGCGCCTTAATGGCATCGGCCTCTGGCCCAGTCCCTTCGAAAATGGGGTCGAGAATAGATGTCACGTTCTTGATCTCTTCTTGCATCAAATCATTGCCCAAATGAATCGTTTGCAATGGGCTTCTCAATTCATGACCGATACTCGCAATCAGTCCACCTAATGTTGCAAGCTTATCCGCCTGAATCACTTGAGTCTCAGCTTGGTTCAGTTGGTCGCGACTTTCGATAAGTCGTCCCTGAACTTGAACAAGCGTACCCTCCAAGGCACTGCGTAAATCAAGCTCACTTTTCAAGTCACGCGAAAGCGACTTCGATAAGTTGTAGGTATCAGCAAACATTCGAGCAATCATATAACTCTGTAGCAAGATGAAACCGACCACACCAAAGGGCAAGAAATACAGATGCCCATAAGCTTCCCGCGCATTCATAATGTCATGAATGGCCGATGCACCGAGCACAACAAAAGCAACCAACGATACGACGGCTTTCGAATTTCCTGCTCGATATTCCTTTACGTGCGCCCACAGAACCCAAGAAAGTAAGAGAACCATAAGGACATGACTGGTATCTAGTAAATGACCCAAGTAGTGGGTTGGGCCTAGGCTAATTACACAAAGCACTCCAAAAACAATTTTAACGATGCGCATGACATTAGTACCCATCGACAGGGGGTACATTTGCTTAAAGAAACTCGCACCGATAATGCACAGAGCGTACATCATAAAATACTCAACTCGATACCGAACATTGTAAACAGTTAGAGCATCAACCGAGAGAAGCGCCTCAAATATTCTTTCTGATGCGGCATGCCGCAGCGCGAGGCCACCGCATAGCAGTGAAAACCAAAGATTCACCTTGTCTTGCGGTCGCAACCAGAAAAGAACAAAATGAAAGATGGTCGCCATCAGCAAAACACCCAATAACGTATAAACGAAGGCTAATCGATTAAATTTATCCTTGTCCAAATCCTTCGTGAGACCAATAACCGGCATTCGCCAGACACCAATATAGGCACTGCGGTAACCAGAAATTTCAAGAAACAAATCCAACACGGGGCCCGCTAGCCCTGCCAATGAAGCATGAGTCCAGACTACTGAGGGAACGGCCTCCTCTTTTGTGCGCCCAACCGTACCCGCTTCAGAAATAACTCGGCGGTTACCATACGAGTCGATTGCCCAGAGTCGGTGAGCTGTATCAATCACGCCAAGCCTAATTGATAAATAATCGAGAGCTTTAGGCAGACCCCGAAGCTGCACGCCGTGGGT
>JABJBS010000242.1 GCA_018668695.1 Deltaproteobacteria bacterium | reverse complement strand
GAAGAAAAAAGCCGTTAAGCAAAAGCGCGATTTGAATGAGGTCGTCCGAGAAGCTGTGGACGCCTACCTCGAAGATCAAAAGAAGTAAGCTGGGCGTGCTGTGTTAGTACGGTGCGTTGTCGTTGGTTGCCGTATCGCCGCCAATGGTCACTTTTTCAGCCAAGGCTTGGGCTTCGCTCTCAGGTAAATCCCGATTGAAGCATACTTGGAAATCGTCACCTACCTTCGCAAGGTTTTCAAAAGTCGATACCTGCTCGAGCATTGGGTTATCTCGTACAATAAAGCTTTGACCAACGTCTTTAAGCTTCGTCATGTCTGAATACCGTAGGCTGGCGTTATCCATAATACTGACTTCACCAGCGATTTGTTCGACGTTACTAAGTCCGCCCAAGGAACGCAGACTGGTCCCCACAATTTCGAAATCACCACCGACTTCTTTAAGTTTAGGTAGCTTAACGGAGGTCACATAAAGCCCCGATACATTGAGCTTACCAGCGATTTTTACGAAGCTAGAGTAGATGAGGACATCACTGTCTTTCGTGATCATTACATTGCCCTCAAAAGTACCGTTACCATCAACCGGTCCGTCTTCGAGGTTGCCTTGAATGGTGACTGCACCTTTGATGCCGCCCTTACCAGCGACTTGATCACGAAGTGCCTCAACCGCGGTGGTCGTGAGGGCATCGTTGTGCGTGATTTTAAATTCACCGCCAACAGATTTTAGACCGCTGAGCTCGCTGATGTCTTTCAGGAATTCATTATAGGTAATGATAACATTTCCAGTTACTTCTTTAAGCTCAGGCAAAAAGAGTTTGGTAACATCGGTGCTTTCAAGAAGCAGGTTCCCATTGATTTTATCGTAGGCGTAGTAGTCCATGACTTGGTCATCGCTGCTAATGATTACGTCCCCATCAAATTCCATTTTGTTCCCCAATTCATTTCAGAGCCATCAAGCGAGATGATTCATATTAAATTTATAGATAGAACGGCTCTTGAATGCCAGCCTTGATGCTAATTCCATAGAGTCGGCAGAGTCTGTGTAGGAGAAGGTAGCCGTGAGATCTATCTCAGGGTATAGTTTTGCCATGGCCGACGAGAAAGATCTGGATAAGTTAGAGCGGAAAAACCGGCTGCCGAGCACGGAGATGCTGGGTGCCTCGTCTGGAAGCGGTAAAGCCGGGAGTGCGAGGCTGGGAACAGGTGAGCCTGTGGATGATAATGCGGAATCTCAGCGCCAACAGCTGCTCAACCGAATTAAAGAAAAAGAGAATACGCTCCAATATATGGGGCAGGGTCATCCCAAGAGAGCGCAATTTGAGCATGAACTGACGACAATGAAGAAGATGCTTGAACAGATTGATGCGGCAATAGGAACTTACTGAAAGTTTTTAATCCAGCTTGCTTTTAAGCTCGGTCAGTTGCTCGGTTGTTTGACGCAGCCTATCTGCGAGTCTTTCAATGATTCGCTGGGCAATGAGTGGCCGCGTCGTGAGCAATTCAGTAAATTTTTCTTTGTTATAGACCATCAGAGTGGTCGGCTGAGTAGCAATCCCGGTGGCGGAGCGCGCTTCTTGGTTTACAAGTGACATTTCTCCGAGAAATTCACCAGAACCTAGGTTGGCGAGGACGGTTTTCTGGCCGTCGACGATTCGCGATATTTGAATTTCACCGGTGGTAATGACGAACATGGTGTCGCCTTCATCGCCCTGGGTGAAAAGCGTTTCGCCAACCGATAATGTGAGATGAGAGTCTGTCATAATCGCCTTCCTGCGTGGGCACCTAAAGCACCCACCATCATTCAGGCAATCATATCATCTTCTGGCGGATGCACCAGTTTTCACTGAGGTGTGCAGCTAACGACTTCAGAGAATTCGCTTTCTTGCTCGCCGGCAACCGCAGTTACGCGGAAGAAGGTTTCTGCTTCCGTTGGCAGTCCGGTTAATGAGTAGCTGATCTCTGATGTGACCAAAGGTGAAGGACCTTCCGCGGCTTCCAGTGTTTGAAGCGGTGGGTTGTCGGAGTACTCGTAGGAGATGTTGTAGCTGGTTGCACCAGGTACGGCATTCCAAACTAAGTTAATAGCTCCCTCTACCCCCGAGCATCGGAAGTTCTCCGGCGCAGCAGGATATGCAACCACCTCGAGCATCAGCTCATAGGAGATAAGAATTGTCGGATTTTGGGATTCAACCTTGACGGTGTAAGTCCCTGGAGCCATGCCTATCTGCTCAATGGATACGAACTCGGCAGTTGCCCCGCTCGCGACTGCCTCCAGTTCAGTACCCTCTGAATCATAAAGGGTCAGGTTGGTGCCGCCGTAAACGCCATCGGTGCTGATTGTAAAATCAGAGAGAGCATCAAGCGTAAATGAGATGTAGTCCACATCTTCTTCACGGTGGAAGTTACGCTCTTGGGTTTCAGCTGCGGTGATGACGCTCGCTGTTTCTAAGCTGTCATCAAGCTCAAATGCATCCGGGGCATCAATGGTTGGAGCTTGGTATTCGGCGCTAAAGTTAAGCGTGTAGGCTCCAATCGGATTGCCGTTGTAATAAGACTGCGAGAGGACGTAATAGACGCCGGGTTGCAGTTCCATATCAAGCATTGAGAAAAGACCATTTCCGCCGTCGTCATTGTAGTAAATTTGTGACTGAGATGAATCGTAGACGTAGAGCTGTCCGTCTCCGGATTGCCCGTCGGTTTCTACGTGGACAGATGCGGGAACAGGTAGGGTAAAGGTCCAGTAATCCAAATCAGCGGACTCGTGAATGGAGAGGTTGATGGTCTCACCGCTCACCAGAGGAATTGCGTCGGCAAACGTGTTGTTTGGCTCGTATGCATCTGTCTCAAGTGGAATCTGTACGCTGACTTCAGTTGCAGAGTAGCTCTCTAGGCCGTCTTCTCCAACTGCACGAACGGTGAAGTAGTAAGTTGAACCTGTGCTTAAGCCAGTGAGTGTGCTGGTTGGTTCGAGGCTACTAAGTGGAGGCAGACCCTCGGCTGCAGGCGTAATCGGATTATAGCTGCCCGAGTAATCACCGTAGTAAACATTGTAGGAAGCGGCGCCTGGAGAAGCGTCCCAGGTTAAGACAACACTGTCACCTTCGAGGGCTACCACCAAGTTGGTAGGTGCTTCTGCAAGTGGTGGCGTCGCGGTGACTGTAAGGTTGTAGCTGGTGATTTCAGTGGTTGCTGAGTACCCACTTGCTTTCGCATAGTAGTTCCCGGCTTGCAGGGGCATCGAGATTTTTGAGAACACTGATGTGCCTCCGTCATCGTCGTAATCCAGCTCGGTATAGTTTTCGGTGTAGAGCCAAAGCTTAGTATCACCACCTGCGCCGGATGTTTCAATGACCACATCGTAAGGGCCATCCAGGGTGAAGAGGATAAAGTCTTCGTCGCCGCTGGTAATCGAGTGAGTTTGGCTGCTGCCAATTTCGAATACAGTGGCTTCACCATAGCTGTCGTCTGGCTCATATTCATCATCGCCAAGTGTGCTTCCACCGCCACCTGTTCCACCGCCGGTGCAGGCTGGGTCGGTTTCGTCGGAGCCGTCGTTGCATTGAGGAAGGCCGTCGCAAAATGAAGCAGTAGGGATGCACTGGGTACCGTCGGCACACGCAAATTCTTCG
>JABJBS010000241.1 GCA_018668695.1 Deltaproteobacteria bacterium | reverse complement strand
GGTTGTGTCCGTTGTGTCGGTTGTGTCCGTTGTGTCGGTTGTGTCCGTTGTGTCGGTTGTGTCCGTTGTGTCGGTTGTGTCCGTACCCTGGTTTTCTTCAGTGGTTTCAGTTGATGAATTTTCGCTGCCATCGGTGGCTTCGGTTGAGCTACAAGCAACGAGAGCAACAACACACAAAACAGAAAGCAGTCCATTAAAATAAGTATTCATAAGAATCTCCATAGGGCATTTAATTTGGATACGACGATGAGGCGAGCCCTCCCCTGCCTCAATGGTCGCGGCTCTAGGCCTCGTGACGCACTTTGTCAACGGGCTATGCGGCCGGTTCCGAAATTGCTCCCCAGAAAATACACAAGATAACCGGTACTGGCTTAGAGCATGGAGACGTTCATTACCAATGAGGTCATTTCGCTACTCTATAATACTCACCAGTAGATTATAGTTGCGTTCGATGCCTTTGTTTTCACCGTACCAAATCACAATATCCATTCTACCCTCGCCGAGGGTGTGCGCCGTTACATTGATGGAGGCTCGCTCGCTCCTTGTGCACCAACCATGATTGAAAAAGGCTTAAACATTGAACGCCCCAAAGATCTGCAACAATCGATGAAATTATAGAGCTATATCCCCTGTTTTTTCAGTGGACTAACCTAAAAGGCTGCAACGCTGCCCGAAATGACAGAAATCTACGCCATTGCTACCACTTCTAAGAAAACGCTAATCTTACAGAGCCTTCCCGGGCTTGTTCACACTCACAAGGGGCTCACATGACCACGGTGCTTTCATGGATGCAGGCACATCCTCTGGCAACAACTCTCTTGGTTCTTCTAGCCGCGTTCACGCTCTTGGCGATTCGAGACCTCACTCAAAAAACCCACACGCTTCTCCACAACTTCCCAGTGTTTGGTCATATGCGCTATCTCCTGGAAATGGTCGGTCCCGGCCTAAGACAATACTGGGTGGCCAACGATAAAGAAGAGCGCCCTTTCAACCGGGCGGAGCGCCGCTGGGTATACTCCACATCGAAAAAACAGAACAACAACTTCGGCTTCGGCACCACTGAGTCTCTTTATGAGACAGGTTACCCCATCATTAAACACGCTACATTTCCTATCCCCGACACAGAATTTCTCGATGAAGCCGACCACACTTCAATTCCCTGTTCTAAAACGCTTGGTGAAAGCCACGGCCGAGCTAAGCCCTACCAGCCAAAGTCGATAGTGAACATTTCCGCAATGAGCTTTGGAAGCTTAGGGGAACGCGCGATCCGTTCGCTCAATGGCGGTAGTAAAATCGCCAATTGCTTTCACAATACTGGTGAAGGCGGCATCAGCCCTTACCACCAAGAAGGCGGCGATTTAATGTGGCAACTTGGTACTGGCTACTTTGGCGCCCGAGGCAGTGATGGAAAATTCTCACTCGAAAAACTCACAGAGCAATGTGCCGCTGTCCCGGCCGTAAAAGCCATCGAAATAAAGCTCTCTCAAGGCGCCAAACCAGGCAAGGGTGGTATTTTACCCGCCAGCAAAATCACTGAAGAGATTTCAGCCATTCGTGGCATTCCCATGGGCCAAGATTGCCTCTCGCCCAACCGGCATACAGAGTTCTCCGACGTAGACAGCATGATTGACTTCATCGAGAAGATTGCCGACAAAACCGGACTTCCCGTGGGCGTGAAAAGTGCCATTGGACAACTCGACTTTTGGGATCAACTCGCTCAGCGCATGAAAACAAGAAATGCTGGACCAGACTTCATCACCATCGATGGTGGCGAAGGCGGCACAGGAGCGGCGCCCCTCTCATTTTCTGACCACGTGGCCCTACCCTTTAAAGTAGGCTTCACACGCGTCTACAGAATATTCCAAGACTACGACATGGCCAGCCAGCTCGCTTGGATTGGCAGCGGTAAACTTGGATTTCCCGACCGAGCCATTATCGCGTTTGCCATGGGGTGTGACCTCATCGGGGTCGCTCGTGAACCCATGATGGCACTTGGTTGTATCCAGGCTCAACACTGCCATACTGGTCAGTGTCCTGCAGGAATAGCCACCCAAAACAGGTGGCTACAGTCAGGTGTGAATGTGACCGATAAAACCCAACGGGTCGCCAACTACATTCAAGGTTTTCGCAAAGAGATTCTTACTCTCTCGCACGCAGCTGGTTACAAGCATCCGTGTTTGTTTGACGGAGCCGATATTGAATTTTCAAGTGGCGTCAACAAGTTTACAACGCTCGAAGATATTCTAGGGTACCGCTGCGACCCATCGGGCGCCCCTTAAGGCAGGAATCAATAGAGCGGGCCCAGGACCAATCTCGGATCAGGAAAAGCAAGAAGCGCCCAGGGCCGGTCTTTTCTGTTTACAGCTCCCGGTAAGTCGTGGGTCTTAGGCTCCATTAAGCTTAGCTGAAAATGCAGGTGCGAATTCCAGCCGCCGTTTTCTTCTTCACTGCCGAGCCAGGCAAGAACTTCTCCCGCTTCAAATGAGTCTCCAACCGACCATTTCTTTAAGCTCTCTCGTGAGAGGTGACCATGCAAAACATACACAACCTGACCAAGCCATTCATGACGCGTGATGATGGTCGGGCCATAATCGTAGGGCAAAGCGTTATCACCTAACTTGAAAATGGTACCGGCATAAAAAGCGTGAACCGGCTCTCCCACGGGTCCGGCCAAATCTACACCCACATGCACATCGCGCTGGTCGTCCAAGAATTGTTCACCTTCATACATTCCCGGCCGGTGTTCATCGTAGCGCCCTACCCCATAAGGAGACGCCAGCACCCGTTTGGCATCATAACCCTTTGTAAAGTCGTAAACTTCATAGTTTTCGCCCAGATCAATGACCGTGGTAAATTGAATTCCTGCGGTCTTAAGCGGCTCGAAATCTTCCGGATTCGGGGACTTTGGATAACTCATCAGATTCATGCTTTCATCATTGTTTCAAGGCTACGCCATAGCCCATCCCAGCGGGAGTGAAAAGTCTCAACTTCTTCCGGTTGCCGCCCAATTTATTCTAGGTTAGGAAGTTTCTATGAAAACTCAGAGCCTAATGATTAGCACGTTGTCCTTACTTCTTATCCATCTATTGGCTGCCTGCGGCAGTGACACAGCGCCAAGCGAATCCCAAGAAGTAACGGACACTCCAGAACCCATCTGCACCGAAATTCAAGACGTTGAATGTGTGGATAATATGGTTTTGGACCTCTCACTCCAAAACAGCGTGGCAACCACCAGTGTGACCACCCGGCGCGAATCTGAAAACTGGGTCACCTTTGTCGATGCAACCACTGGTGGATTTGGGAATTCATCAAGCAACCCATGGATCTACATTCGGTTTACAGAATCCGGTGCCGAGAAAGTTGAAATCAACGACAATCAAGCGCTCGAGTCCATGGACTGGCACCTTGCAGCCCACCGATTCAAATTGAGACTCAACAGCGGCAGTGGTGGTCCGTCTTGCGTAAGCGCAGCTGTCCTCCTAGAAAGTGAGTACGACAATATTTCTGAAGTACCGGCCAATCTTACGTTTTATAAAGATAACTTCTACACGGCGGACTGCACTCTGATCCAAGACAGCTATGGTCTAGGCAGTCCTCAGGTCTATATGAGCAACTGGTGGACTTATGAAGGCTGCGTAGCGACCACAAGTGTGCCATTCATCATTCAGCTGGATAACGGTCAGGTCATCAAACTCAAAGTTGAAGAGTATTATCAAGAAGGACAAGCCAACTGTAATGCAACCAACGCAACGGGTACTGGCGGTGGTAACTTCAAACTACGCTGGCGACATCTCTAAAGCGTCGAAGGCCCATCAGGGTTAGCAAAAGAATCCAAAGTGGTCCTTGCACGGCAGTGCACCCCCCCGATTCCATCTCTGGCTCATCGGGGACAGCTTCCGGAGCAGGTCTCCAGGTTTCTACAATGCCTTCTGGGCTTAAAAAACCAAAACCGAAGGTATTATGATGACCATTTTCATCGAAGGTCACCCGACCATCTTTTTTTGCTGAATCAGTTAAAAGCGCCCTCACCTGTTCAGCGCTGTACTCAGGATGAATGGATAAAATCAGTCCCGCCACTCCCGCAACAACTGGCGATGCAGCCGAGGTCCCGCCGAAGCTTTGGGTGTAGCCTCCATTAACGGAGGTTGAAACTGTAGCCGAAGGTGCTGCGATATCCACAGTAGCTCCCGTATTCGTATAAGGCGTGGGGTTACCGTAATGGTCGATCGCCGTAACAGACACAACCTCGGGAATAGCTGCCAACTCATCGTCCAAAATTTCGCGGTCATCATTACCAGCCGCAAATACCACCACCGCGCCTAAGCCATTTCGCCCCTCGGTAGCGGCACGAACAATCACCGCGCGAAGCGTATCAGAAACAGGCATATAGTCGCTGTAACCCCAAGAGTTATTGATAACCCAAGCACCATTATCGATGGCATGCTCGAAAGCTTTTACATCGCCAGAGAGCGGCGCATAGTATTCTCCCAACAAGCGAATGGGTATTAACGAACACTCTGGACATAGACCCACAATGCCCTCGTTGTTGTTTGCCTGAGCAACAGCGATGCCAGCCACCGCAGTGCCGTGCGTATCACACAAACTCATATCATCGGGCTCAAAACAATATTCACCCGGCTCTGGATTGGGGTCATTGTCATCGCCATAAACATCGAGGGGAGCGATTACAGAACCGACAAACTCGGGATGCGCGGTCTCAATCGCAGAATCAATCACGGCAATATAAACATCTGGATTGCCCAGACTTAAATCGTAAAGCAACTCCGTATTTAAGCTCTCATGGTACCACTGACTCAAATAATCAGGGTCATTGAACCGCTCTTCCCAACGGCTGTGAGGCAAGAGCATATCGGGCTCGGCGAAGCGGACACCTGGTCGATTTTTCCATGCTTTAGCCAGCTCGACCCCGGATTGGCCGGGCAGCGCCTCAACACGCCAGGTCTTCCCGGATTGGCCCAATGACTCACCCATCTCTAAGAGCCCCTCAGGTAATTTCCACGAATCTTCGACCGTAATGACCGCGGCAGGCAAGACGGGGACCATGCTGCCTCCCCACTCTATCCATTCAAGCGTAGATCCGACGGGCGAAGATGCATATACAGAGTTAGAACCAAGGGCTAAGACAAGAAGGATAATCAAACGCATGGCATCCAGACTAAATCTAAACCGCCCCTTTCACAATTGGAAATTCACGGTTCTCATTGCCAGCACTGCACTCATGGCACTTACTCCGAGCGTATTTGCCCGCCCTACCAACAACAGCGATCTGTTTTCGTTTTCCATTACCGACCAAGTCACCCACTGGGAAACCCCGGATGGAGTGATTCGTGTGCACTACAGCTCCGAAGGCCCTAACCAAACACGCATGCAAGATACCAACGATGACGGCGTCCCAGATTTTGTAGAGAAGGTCGCAGAAATTGCCCAGGAATCTCTTACGATCTTTAACAGCCTGAATTTCTATCGTCCCTTAAGAGAATACGATTTTGCGGTCGCGGACGATGGCGGCAGCGATGCCATAGACTTCTACTTGGTGGATTTTGCAGGGAATGCCGATGGCAATTTTAGCATTGATACCTGTGATAACGATAACCGCTGCACCGGGTATATGGTGATTGAAAACGACTTCGCCGGATACAATTACAGCTCATACCTCGAAGGACTCCGCACCGTTATTCCTCACGAACTCTTTCACTTCATTCAAGCCGCCTATAATTCACAGCTCCCCATTTGGGTTTCGGAGGGAACCGCTGTGTGGGGCCAAAGACGCTACGACCCCGATTCTCGAGACTTTCGAGGGTTTGCCAATTATTACCTCTCAGATACCGACCGCCCTCTCAACAAACCACCGGCGGGTCCTGTGCCCGCTTTCGCTTACGGCACCGGTATCTGGTGGGAGTTTCTTTCCCTTCGTCACGACACCAACCTAATCAACGAGTTGCTTCTCGCCTGGGAGGGATTAACCGCAGACGCCGACTTCGTAATCGCCATGGTTGAACAGTTGGAAAACAGAAATGACACTATGGAGGCAGCTTGGCTGGACTTTTCTAGCTACAATCTTGGAACTGGGACTCGTGCCGGGCCGCTAGAGTCCTACCCCGACGCCGCCCTTTTCGCAGGCATCCAGCCCGCTCAACAAAGCTCCCTAAACACCGTTGAAACCTCCAACCGTTTTTATCCAATGACAACCAGTTATTATCTGGTGGAACACACGGGCGGACCACTTTATTGGGCTATGGCCAAGGAGAGCGCGAATCTGCGACTCAGCTATTTCCAAGCAATATCAGCAGTTGGGGAAGTTCAACTCAGTCTTGATCAATGGGCTTCCGATATGACTCAACCCTACGCCCTCCAAAATGGTGAGCCCTTACCTGCGGGTTCCTACTGGCTTGCTGTTATGAACCCAACAACGTCTGGCAACTCCGTTTACACAGATATCTGCCTGGGGCCACTTTCCGTTGCTGAAAGCTGTATCGCTGAAGATGAAACTCAAGACCCTGGAGCAAGTGGTGAACCGTCTGGTGAGGATGAAGACAACAGCTCCGGTTGCCAACAAGCAACGCACCCTTCTCTTTGGCTCTTACTCATTGGTCTTTTCTTCTGGAATCGTACTTCCCGAAAGAGTAGAACTCAGCAAACACACTAAGGGTGAATGTTATGCCAAAAAGAAAAACGATTAATTGGATCTACGACCGCAAAGGCTGAACAAGCTGCACCAAAGCCTCTAAGTTTATAGAGGCCAATGAGCTCACAGTTAAAGAAAGCGTTTCGGCAAGTAAAAAGCTTCAAGCAGCAGATGCAGAAGCGATTGCTCAGGAATCATCAAAGATGATTGTCATGAAGGGCAAAAAAGTCACCGAATTCAAAGTGGGAAAAGACACCACCGAAGAAGCGGTTACGGCAATGCTGGGAAATACCGGCAATATGCGCGCTCCATTGCTTCGAGTTGGTAAGTTGGTTCTCGTTGGATTCAACGAAGAAATCTACGCCAGCCATTTAGGCTAAGCCGAAACGCCCTGAAATCAATGGCTTCCAGCCGAATGCGCAATTTATCCAATTGCAACAGGTGGGGTACGACAAAGTCTCCTCTTTCCCCACAATTGCGCGCCTAAGCTCCTTATCGTTACACTCCCTCTAAGACGTTCTTTAAACGAATGTTTCCAAGGGGGAAATGATGAATCGAATCAGCTGGCTATCTGTTGCCGCACTCTTACTAATGAGTGTCGCGCACACTGGATGCAAGGGCGAACAAGAGCCCACACCCGACACACCTCAGGACAATACAACCTCAACGCCAGACACCTCAACGGACGATGCAGAACCGCAACCAGATGACGCGGCAGCCGCAGTGGGACCTTTTGATGGAACCTATACCGTTACGTTTATTACATCGGGTATTCAGGCCGCACTGGGAACTCTCGTTGTTGAGAACAGCCGATTTTCAGGGGACCTCGTCAGCATCTTCAGCGAAGTTTTCTGGATTGAAGGTTACCTCGACAATGACGGCAACTTTGTCTTCGAACCCATCGAAGGCAACCAAGGGTCTGTGGTGGTCGCCGATGGACAGATTCAAGATGGTCTGGTGTCGGGAAACTACGAAATAGACGATGGAGAACGAGGTGGCGTGTTCTGTGGATCACGAGGATCGACACCGTTCGACCTAGACCCTATCACAGAATTCGACGGCACCTATGAAGTGAGCCTCGACTTGTCTGGAGAGGAAGTTGGAACCACTGTTTTCAATATTGAAAATGGCAGATTCAAAACCTCAATCACAACCATCACCAATTCGACCTATGAACTTGGCGGCTTTGTTACCAGCGATGGAACCATGGTGGTGAGCATGCTCGAAGGCGATGCCACCCTCGATGAGCTACTTGCAGAAGGTAGCATAGACCATGAAACGATGACCATCGAAGGCATGTATCGAATTGGGGCATTTGCAGGTTCGGTCTCTGGCCGGATTTCGGATTGAGGAGCATACCATGAACAAAACAACTTTAATGATTCGAACAATCTGTATCTCCGCTCTACTCTCGCTGGTGGCAACGACCGCCGTTGCCCATGGTATTGAGGAGTTTGACCGCAACAGCGGGGTATGGAAAATCTCACCTCGTAAAATTACGCGAACCAACACGCCTGGGTGGCAAAACACCGTTCATGACAGTGAAGGAGCGATTCACAATACTCCCTCCCCCACGCTCTATACCTACTACTGGAAACTCACGCGCACCTATGACCTGACCAACTCCGACGCTCCAGAGCTGGATATGAAGTATGAATTCTTGGGCGGTGACTACAGCGCATTTAAGGTTCAAATTGGTGCGGAAAATGCCAGGAGTAATTCTGATTTTACGACAATCCTAGAACGAAACTCGGCTACAGGTCTGGAAGAAGGGTTTATTCCCATTCACGAGTACGGTGGTCAAGTTGTAAAAGTGCGGATTCTGCTTAAGAAAAACAGAGGCGTCGTCACGACTGCGCCGGGGCTTTATGTTCACCGCGCCGGTGTTGCCTTCCCGGCCGTAAGCGCTGAAGTAGACGATGACCCAGATTCTCTATTCATTGGCGCCTTCAATGTGCAGGTTTTTGGCAAGAGTAAAATGAAACAAGATGATGTCGCCAGCAGCCTCGTTTCCATTCTGTCCCGGTATGACCTCGTCCTCTTTCAAGAGATTCGTGACTCCAGTGAAACCGCTATCTATAGCCTCATGGAAATGCTTAACAGCGCTTCAGGCGGACAATATGACATGGCTATTTCCGATAGACTTGGGCGAACCAATAGCAAAGAGCAATACGCCTATATCTACAAGACGGCCAAACTTAGCGTGGTAGACAGTTACCATTACGATGATGGACCAGAACCCTCAGGAGACATCTTTGAGCGCGAGCCCTACATCGTAAGATTTCGTGCCAACAACCACGACGTAGACTTCTCGGTGGTTGGCATCCACACCGCACCTGATCATGCCCGCGAAGAGCTCGATGCTCTTACCGCGGTTCATGACGATGCGGTCACCATGCTTGGAGATGAAGATGTGATTCTCATGGGCGACTTTAATGCCAGCTGCAACTATGTAAGGGCATCGCACTTCGACGACATCAGCTTGAGAACCGACCCGCGGTTTACGTGGCACATTCTCGATTCGGCCGATACCACCACCAGTGCCACGGTCTGCGCCTACGACAGGTTCGTGACAACCAGTGGTATGACGAGCCGTGTAGCTGACGAGGGAGCCCAAGTTTTCTACTTCGACCAAGCGTACGACTTAGACATGCGGGCGGCCAAACTCATCAGCGACCACTACCCGGTTGAAATGCGAATCAACCTCACAGATGACTAGGTGACGGTAAACCACCAAAAAAATTGTACTTTATAAAGTGAATGCATCATCCCGCCAAAGATTGTTAGTGGGGTCAGCCGAGCCCATAAAAGTCTTGGAAAAGCGTGGCAATCTCCTCTGAGCTGGTATCCTTACTTTCTGAAATCGTAAATTCAGCCGATGCGTCTATTGCAAGAAGCCCTTGCCTAAGACATGAAGAGGTCCAGTTCATCGCCCTTTACCTGGAGCACCCATGCGCCCGATCCATTGGATAACTCACCTGGCTCTCCTAAGTTTATTGGCAACCCATGCCCATGCTGAAACGCTTTCACTCACCGGTACGGTGCGAGATTTTCAACAAGCCCATATCGACTTTCAGCGAATGAATGGTTCTGATCCAGGTGTTCTCCAACCGTATCTTGATAATCAAGGCCGGCCAGTGCTGATCAATGACGCTGGCAGTACCACCATCTATCATCAAGATTCATTCTACGAATGGTATCGAACCATTGAAGATACCAACCAAGCCACCCAGGTCACTTTAGAACTGACCAATTCAGATGCATCACCCAATGTGTACACCTACGGAAGTAATGCATTCTTTCCTATTGATGGTGAACTCTACGGCAATGAAGGCCTCTCTCATAACTACCACTTTACGTTTATGGTTCATGCACGCTTTACCTATACCGGGGGCGAAGTATTCACTTTTACTGGCGACGACGACGTATGGCTCTTTCTCAACGGGTACTTGGCCATTGATTTAGGCGGTGTTCACGGCCCACAGACCCAATCTGTTAACTTAGATGAAATCGCAGAAGCTGCGGGCATGGAAGTGGACGGCCTCTACGATTTCAACTTCTTCTTCGCAGAGCGCCACACCGTGGGAAGCAATTGCTTTATTACCACCAGCATCGCCTTCAGTGATGCCAAGCTAGAAGACAACGATGGCATCGACACCAACATCGACAACTGCCCCTACAATCCAAACCCTGATCAGTCAGATGGCGACGACGACCTGCGAGGCGACCTCTGTGACAACTGCCCCGCCATCGCAAACTTCATGCAAGCAGATATGGATGGTGATGATATCGGTGATGTCTGTGACAATTGCTTAGATATAAGCAATCCAATTCAAGACGATATCGATGAGGATGGATTGGGTGACGCATGCGACGAAGACGACGATGGTGACGAATGGCTAGATGTGGATGACAATTGCCCTGGAGTCGACAACCCAGATCAAGCCGATGCTGATGAGGATGGCATTGGTGATGCCTGTGATCCATGCACCACTGGCCTTGAAGAAGAATGCCCAGAGCCGGAGCCCGAAGAAGAAGAACCAGCGGTGGATGACGAAACAGATGCCGATGATGAAGAACCTGGAACCCCCACTGAACCAGACCCCACCCTTGCCGATGATACATACGACGACAGCGACACCTCAGAGATTCCCATTGGACGCCAAGGCGGCTGTGCCTGCTCTCAAGGCAGCTCTATGGGGGTCACATGGCTTTTAGTCGGGCTCTTTGGTCTCTCAGTTCGCATCAGGCGACGGTGGCTTAGATAATCACGTAGTGGCCGTTTTCATCCATCCAAACCGCCAATTTCCAAGCCAGCCAAGTGTTGAGAACTGCCACACTGAATACGATGACATCGTTCGCACCTTCTGGAAGAAGCAAGTAGACCGCCACCACTAAAAATGGATGCGTAAGAAAGATAAAGAAACTATTCTTTGCCAGCGGCTGTAAATATTTACTCTTATTTCCCGTAATCTCATGAACATCGTAGAGCCAATAAATAAACCAAAACAGGAATGTACTGAAGCCTACTCCGACCAGCACATAGGCCGTGGTCATCCGCTCCTTCGATATGCCACCATAAGCTGGCGTGTCCCACAATTCCCAAGAAATATGCAGCCCCGCTCCCATAAGCATCAACAAGGCGCCATACCAAAACAGACGCTCCAACTTCTGCTCCTTAAAGTTATCAACGACTACCGTACTCAAAAGCATCATACCGAACCAAGCAATCCCGCCAACGATACCGCCATGGCCGTCGAAGAGATTAACATCCGCCAGAGACATCTCACCAGCCGTGGTCATCACCGGCTTCGCCAGGAGAATTTGGTAACTAACCAATAAAGCGATGCTGAGTACAAACCTGAGCACCCGTGAGAAATGAATGAAGAAAAGCGTTAATAAACCAGCCAAACCGATAGCAGCCAATGTTCCCCATGCGAAACGAATCCCACTCTCCGAGATCGGGAAAATGGGGTGAAACAAAAACCCTACGCCCGCAAAACAAGTGTACCGCCTAAAAATCTTTGTATAGGTATCCAGCCTACCCTCGCGCTCTACCCCGCGCTCAAACGCCATCTTATAAGTCATAGCGATGGCAAAAATGAACATGGGAGCGACCAGATCACCCGGCGTGCACCCAAAATCCAGAGCGTGATCAGCCCAGGCAGCACGGCCCTTGAAGATCAGGCACGTATTGCCAAAAACCATCAAGGCGATGGCCAGCCCTCGAAAGATATCGATGCTGAGATAACGTTTGCCTTTAGACAAAGCATTCCCCAAGGTTAAATGTCATTTAGACACATTGTCCGACACCTGAGTCTGCAACACAACCAAGACCATGTCGGTAAAATAACTACCTCATCTCTGAACCGCCGCGTCGATTGCTCCAACCACCCAATTACCTTAAAATTTTCATCAGGCGACGTTGTGCCACTAAATACATTCTTCAGGACTTGAGCAACGGCGAATACATGGACTCACAACACCCAGCGAACCCAAAAACGGATACGAAAAAGTATTTACTCGAGCGAGTTGAGCAGCACGCCCAAGACTTTCCATCAAAGCCCGCACTCGTATGGGTGAATGCAAAAGGGCAGGATGAACACAGTTACACTTACGCCCAATTTCTAGATGCATCACGAAGGCTGGCGGTGGAACTTTTACAAGAAGGACTCAAGCGCGGCGACACAGCGATTCTTGCCTATACACCTTGCCTCGATTTCTACATTGCATTTTGGGCGTGTATGGAAGCCGGTATTATCGCGGTCCCGGTGAACCCGCCGTTTAGTAATTCCGACGTCAAAAAATTTCTAAGAATTGTAAACAACAGCAACGCACGGGTACTCCTTACCGACAAGCTCTTCGCACGGCTCGTCACCATGAAAATTCGAAAACACAAAGCCAAGCAAATCGGAAAAGGCCTGGTCTCGATGTTTGGCCGCAACGCTGATACGAAAACCTTCACCTTTGGTGACCTTGAATCCCTGTGGTGGATTACCACAAGCGGCATGTCATCGAACCAGAAGAACATTTCCTTAGAACCGCAACCCGTCGAAGAGACCGCGTTCATTATGTACTCCAGCGGATCGACCAGCGCACCAAAGGGCGCACTGACCACAATGGTCAACCTTCAGCATCAGTTCGATTTAATTGAGGAAGCTCTAGAGTCCAGCCCTGACCATGTTTGCGCTTGGTGGGCACCCCACTTTCATGACTTTGGTCTCATCAGTGGTTTTCTCAATTCGCTCAATCAGGGATGTAAGTCAGTTATTACTTCTCCCATGTTTTTTATTCAGCGCCCTGCTCTGTGGCTGGACATGATGCATAACCATAAGGCTACTCATACCTTTGGACCTGATTTCGGTTATTTGCTTCTCGTCAACAAAACCACTCAGGAGGAGCGCGAGGTTGAGAAATGGGACCTCAGCCACCTCAAAGTTGCAATGAGTGCTGCCGAAAAGGTTCGCTACGCTACCCTTAAATCATTCACCGATGCTTTCGCGGGATGCGGGTTCAGGGCAGAAACATTTTGCCCCGCCTACGGTCTTGCCGAACACGCTGTCGGTGTCACCATCAACAGCCTCAAAAGTCTACCTCAGGTTCTCAATGTACAGCGCACAGAACTGGAAAACGACGGTGAAGTGGTAGCCAACTCTACGCAAGATGACGCCGAAACAACCCGGCTCAAGCAGCTGGTTGGAAGTGGTAGGGCTTGGAACGAAACCGATGTTCGGATCATTCTTTTAGATGACGAAGGCACACCGCTGTCCATTGCGCCTCAGGACCGAGTGGGCGAAATTTGGGTTTCCAGTCTTAGTAAAACTCTTGGCTACCATAAACTCCCGGACACGACCGAAGAGGTTTTTCATGCCAGGCTGCCTGGCTCAGATCCTTCATCAGACGACGGGAAAAAGGAATATCTTCGAACTGGAGACTTAGGTTTCATCTCGTCGGAAAACGGTGAACTCTTTGTTTGTGGCCGCAACAAAGACATGATCATCATTGCCGGCAAGAACCACTATTCAGAAGATATGGAGCTAAATATCTCCGAAGCTCTCACTGGATACTTACGGCCAGGATGCATCGCCGCCTTTGCGGTAGAGAGCCAGGAAACGGGCGAAGAAGAACTTCATATTGTTGCAGAAGTAACCAATCACTGTGTGGACCTCACTGCCTGCTTTCAAAAAATTCATGAGTGCATAGCCAGGGAACATCATATCAATGTCTCCACAGTTACCCTCATCAACTCCAAGAGCATTCCCAAAACCAGCAGCGGCAAAATTCGACGTTTTTTGGTTCGAGAAATGCTCTTAGCAGGAAAGCTCAATGTTGTTTCCGGTGGAACCTGGCAAAATGACAATCCAGCGGAACCCGTTGCACCGAAACAAGAAAATATAACCAAACCGAAAGTGAGCAGCCCGGTCACTCCAAACCCACCGCCAGTGGCAGCCGAGAAAACTGTCTCGGCAGTGCTCGCGCAGCCCGATGAATCCTCTAAACGCGAAAGTGACTTCCCAAAGCTCCTTTTAGACTTCAAGAACTTTAGCGGCAGTCATGGAGCACCTGCAGCTTTCCCCGTTTACTTTCCTGAATGTGGACCAGGATACGAGCATTGGTCGTTTCTTGTAGGCACTAAAAATCTCGCACTCCTATTTGACGAAGATAAATTCTACCGAATGCCTGTTTGGAACTTTACGGCACCTGCTCCCGAAATATTTCATGATGAAAATTTCCCACGATGGGCCAATGGGCAAACCCACCGGAAGATGAAATCACGGCTGGCTGAGATTGTAGAAGAACTTATGCCAACAACCATTTCTCGAACGCTGAACACTACCAATCGATTCATGGACCGCTGGGCTGCACGAAAAAGCTTTCCTTGGCTGCCAGAGTTTAATGAATTTACCACTGCCCTCTTCTGTGAGGTATTTACGGGTAAAATGCTTACGGAGGCTCCCGACCTTTTCACCACGGTTCTTTATGGCGTCGACCCTTTTCGGAAAAACAGTTTCGAGAGTCAGAAAGTTACCCGTGAGGATAATGTTGCCCAAGGCATGGAAGCTAAGGCTAAACTCAGCGAGTTTCTAGTTGGTAAGAATCCAACTGAGTCAGATACATTTGATGCGGACCTATTGATTGGTTCTGGCGGCTTTGCCGTCATCCCGGCGCTTAAGAATGTCCTGATTAACCTCTACGCCATACTCTCATCAGAGCCGGAGATCCGTCAGCGCGTGGTGGAAGAACTACGCTTGCTAAGAGATCCACTGGAGCGTGATGCACTTACCAAGAACACACCACTGTTAGAAGCCTGTATCTGGGAAACCATTCGGCTGCATCCACCCGTTGGTCACTACTACGCGAGAGCTCGAGAAGATATCGTGGTTGACGGACTTCACATACCGAAAGATTCCAATGTGGTGGGCCACACTTGGTATTCCTACCATGACCCCGCTCTCTACAAGAACCCGCATCTCTTCGACCCAGACCGCTTCATGGAGCCACGCAATGAGCATATTGCAGGAGACAATAGCTTTGACCCATTTGGCTCTGGCGACCCACTCAATGGTCATGCCTGCCCAGGAAAAGATCTGGCTACACTCCTAGTAAAGACCACGATAGCTCAGTCACTGCTCGAGTATGACTGGGAACTCTCCAAGCCCGCCTGGGACGATACCCAGTACCGCGAGCGCTATGGCGTGCCGAACTATGAAGATGGCATGCAGGTCAACGATTTTAGAAAGCGTGATTCAAACGATTGGAACGACTTTTTCAACGCAGATTCAACCGAAGAATCAATGACACTGGATGAGTTGCGGAGTTTTAACGGAGAAGATGACAAACCCATCTACATTGCCATTCTCGGGAAGGTCTATGATGTAAGTTCCAGTGCTGATTTCTACGGTGAGGGTGGCCCCTATGAGGTATTTGCCGGACGGGATGCCTCAAGAGCACTCGCAACCATGTCTCTTGAAGAAGAAGACTTAGACAACCCCGACATCACATCACTGACTCAAAGCCAAATGGATATGCTTAAACAATGGCATGACCGGTTAGCATCAAAATATCCTCTTATCGGAAACCTTGTGAAAACCAAGGCAACCAAACCAAACAAGAAGAAGAAACCTAGCTTAGAGGCTCCGATGGACTGGCGAGTTGCAATCGTTGGTGGCGGTATTTCCGGCTTGGCGACCGCGCTCGCTTTGAGCGAGTATGGATACAAAGTCACGGTTTTTGAAAAGAACTTATCCCTGGGTGGGCATGCCTGTACGAAACCCGTCGGCGCTCACATGCGACAGCCCGCTTTCGGTATGTTTATGGCTAAGCAATGGCCCAATGCCTTGTCGCTCATGGATAAAGTGGGAATCAAGCCGATTGTTGAATGCCCTGCAGACCAAGCCATTCGCCACTTCTCTAAAGATGGCCATACGATTGCCCAAGAATCTATCGAAAAAGACATTACCCGATTCTACTACGACATGACCCGGATGATTAACGACCCTGAAGCAGATGGCGTTACCATTGGCAACTTCTTCAAAGAGCAAGAATATTCACACGAATTCATCTGCTACTACTTTGTTGGAAAAGTCATCCACTATTTCGCAGGGCAAAGTCTCGAATATTATCTGAGCTACCCATTGAGACTCATTGCTTGGATGTATTTAGGCATGACCGCCAACGAGAACGACGATGTCATGCGGGTAGACAACCAAGAGTACATGAACGCTATCAAAGCCATGCTGCAATCGAGACGCGTTCAGGTTGTGAACAACACAAATGTTTCGTTTATTACTCGGGATCAAAATCAAGCCATACTTGGATTCAATGGTGGCAAAGAATCGTTCGGTCATGTGGTGTTAGCGGTTCAGCCCCACCATGCGCTAAAGATTCTCGGTCCATGCGCCACCAAAGAAGAAGAAAATATTCTTTCACAGTTCGAATACACAGTAGATACCGCAGTCTTACATTTTGATGATTCATGGGTTCCTGAAAACAAAAAAGAATGGGGTCTCCTCAACTTTTTGCTTCCAGACAAAGGCCAATCGCTTCCAGAGCCATCTGAAACAATCCCCATCACCACGCCCTTTGTAAGTGATACCGATGGACGCACACCCATCTTCTGCACTTACAACTATGCCAATGCGGAAGACTGGGAAGGTGACGGACCCCATTGGAAATACACCTTTGAACACACAAAGGTCACACCCGCCACGCAGCTTCTGCGCCGTGAGCTGAAGATGCTTCAGGGCAAGCAGAGAGTTCAATATTGTGGCAGCTGGAGCCGGGGTCTGACTCTTCATGAAGATGCCGTCGTAACAGGCCTACAAGCCGCCAATCGTATTCTGGGAATAGACAGACAATACATCGTTAAAAACCCTGGCGTGGTTCAACCAGCCCCCTTCCAAAACGCTGAAGATGACTTCGGTTCGACGATTGAAGATATTGTAGAAAATCTCAACGGCATCCTTCAGGAGCTGAAGGCGACTTCCGAAAAATTGACTGTAGATACCGACCTGCAGGCATTAGGGCTCTCTTCATTAGACATTGGCCGTTTGGTTAATGCTGTCAACTCTCGCGTATCCAGCGGTACCATTTCAGTCGAAGAACTCTACGCGCTCGATACTTTGGGAGAAGTTGCCGAATATATATTGAACCTTGATGACAGCGACCCAATATTCGATGAGCTGCGGCACTCCCCGTCTCTTACGGCACGCGCTTCAGGCGGCAAGCCGGATGGAAGCGCCGGCATGCAGCACCCTGTGTCTATGGCTCAGCTCCAAATTCTGCAAAGCCACTTTATGGCCACTCAAGAATCGTCGCACTGGAATATTCCCATGCGGACCTGGCTGCACGGTAAAGTGGACGAGGAAGCACTCAAGAAATCCTTTCAACTTATGGCTCGCCGCCAATCCGTATTGCGCACGCGCTTCAACCTCTTAGAGGATGGAAGCTTTTGCCAACGCATTGATGCAAAAATTCCAGGCGATTTCTTTGAGTCTCTAAGCTCGACCAACCATCAAGAGGCCATTGAGCTGGCCAAGCAAGCTTCAACACGTCCGATGGATGTCAGCCATGGCGTTATCCGCGTTACTTTGATTCATGTGGACTCCGATACCTCTCTCTTGGTCCTGGTGGTTCATCATGCCGTCTCCGATGGGTGGTCCCTTGGCATCATCGTTCGCGAACTTTGGGAGTTCTACAATGGATTATGTGAAGACAAAGCACCCGAAGAACTCAGCCTTCCACACTTACCACTGCAATTTGTTGATTACAGCTATTGGCAGCAGGAGCTCCAAAAGCATCACCATTACGACAACAAGCTTGAATATTGGCGAAGAGAGCTGTCCTCTCCCGCCCCTGTTTTAGGACTCAGTAACGCAAAAACCAAAGCAGGAAACACTGCGGCCAGCACCCTCGCGTTTTATCTAATCCACGAGCAAGTTGATGCGTTGCGCGCTTTGAGCCGAAAAAATCGAACTTCCTTAAACGTGGTCCTTCTCACCGCCTATGCGGTATCCCTCTGCCGGCAATCTGGTCAAGATGCGGTTCTTATCCAAGTGCCCGTGGCCGGGCGTGAAAACGAAACGGAAGCACTCGTGGGGTGTTTTGCAGATGCCTTGATTCTAAAAATCTCGTGCTTAGCAGACCAAACCTTTGATGACTATATCCAACAAACCCATCGACAACTCTACGATGGCATCAAGCACGCAGTTCCCATGGGCTTGCTCTTAAACGAACTTGAACTGCGACCCGCGGAAAAACTAAAAATCCACCGCGCCGTTTTGCACTGGGAGCAAACGCTCAGCCTTCGCGACACCCAAGAAGTTGAAAAAGGCGGACTGCGCTCAGAACCATTCGATGCAAAGCAAAACGAAGAAGTTCAAATTGCAGCCCAAAGCCACAGTGTATTGAATATCAATGAAACACCTGAAGGCATGATGCGCGCGGAATGGCTCTTTTCCAAAAGCGCAATTGACGATGATACCATGCATGCCTTGGTGCGAACATTCAGAGAGCTGCTTAGCCAAAGACCTGACCAACCAAGTCCTCCGCCCGCAGCACCAGCGACAGCGCCAGTAAAGGCCGCTGAGCCTGTAGCGCCCGCACAATCCGCGCCCGTACTTAAGCCATTTGCCGCCAGTGACATTTTTGGCGGCTCTAGATGAGCTCAGGCATCCTATCAAATGCGGGGCAGGCCTTGGGTGCCTACTACGCTAGGTCCTACAATCGAGATGTTCCTTTCATCGTCGATGCAATCTTCTCGCATTTCTCCGAATCTGACACAGAGTTTACAGATGCGCGGTTCCAAGCGTGG
>JABJBS010000240.1 GCA_018668695.1 Deltaproteobacteria bacterium | reverse complement strand
GAGAGGTTCTCGACCAGCAACTCCCCGTTACCAGAACCGCGCCAGGCCTCACCATCCACATGCCCGCCGATGTTGGTGACAAGCGTGCTGACGCGATACTCGACGACCACCTCTTTCATCTAGACAGACTCCACCAAAAGCTGGGTATGAAAGAGTTCCCACCGATTCACAGTTACGTTTACACCAACGCAGCGATGAAAGGTTCCCTCCTGGGTGGTCATAACACCATGTTTGCAAAGCCCTGGCTTGGGGAGATTCACATTCATGATCTCAAAGTTCCTCACGACATTGTTGCCCACGAGCTGGTTCATGCGGTTGCGGCGCCTCTTGGAACATCTATTCTAAAGATTACCACACGTCATGGAATCATTCCTAATATGGGACTCATCGAAGGTTTCGCGGAAGCCTTTACCACATCGCGAGGCAAACTGGGGCTCCATGAATTTGCCCGCTCTATGCGAGACTTAAAACTTACGCCTCAATTGGAAAATCTTCTCAGTGCAGAAGACTTCTGGAGACAAGCTCCGGCCCGTGCTTACACCGTTGTAGGGTCATTCATACGATATCTATTGGAGCAATATGGTGCAGAATCGGTAAAAAAACTCTACGCTAACGCAGATTTCGTGGGCGTCTTTGGCAAAGACCTCATTGCCTTGGTGAAAGAATGGAACGCCTTTTTAGATACGGTCCAGGTACCAGAGAGCGGTCACCGAACTGCTCGCGCTGCCTTCCATAGGCCCGCTATTTTTAAACGACCCTGCGCCCACGTTGTGGCTGAACTCAGAAAAGAGCTTCGGCGAGCAAGTCCCGAAAAAGCTCTGAGTTTGCACCAGAAGATTTGTGACTTTGAAGGACAAACACCTTCTGCGAGGCTAGCACTGGCTTTTGCCTTCAAGCGCGCCGGTAACCTCAACGAGTTTCTGACCATAAGCAACGCTCTCATCGAAGAGCGCACCCTACGTCCCTACCAAAAAAATCGGCTCTACGAACAACTCGGTAACGTCTACTGGAATCAAGGAAAGGTGGAGGAAGCGACTCAAGCTTTTAAGACTTCTCTTGAACTTGGAGTTGACCTCCAAAGCCAGCGTGCTCAATGGATTAAACTCGATGCCATGCAAAGGCCACTGGACCAAGCCAAACCTCTCATGCGATATCTCGCCGGTAAGATGAAACAAAAAGAGGCCGCCACTTGGCTTCAAGAACAGACGGTTGCACATCCAGACGACACGACTCTTAATTATCTCTATGGTCGTAATCTCTTCAATCGCCAAAAATTCCCCGAAGCCATAGCCACGCTCCTGAAAATGCCACACCCATTCGCGCTCATCCAAGCCGAGATCCATCGTGTGAGCGCAGCCGCTGGCTGGCACTCGCGCAATTTTGAACTGGCTAAAACTCAGTACCAAAAATTTCAGGAGGTCGCTCCAAACTCCGGTGAATTTGAGCGCGCAACACAGTGGCTGGAACGTATTTTTTGGAAGCAAAATCAGGAAATTAGAGGTAGTGACTGATTCAGGCTGTAACCCGTTGAGCTTCTCTGCTAAATATTTGTTTGTAAGTACGGTGATGGAGTAATCAAAATGAACATAAAATTTATACTGACTTTAAGTCTCTGTATGGCGCTTCCCATCAGTGCATTGTCAAAAACACGGGTCATGTTTTCTCCGCTGCGAGCCCAAGGCGTAGAAGAGTCGCTTGCCAAAACACTTACAGATCTCGTGATATTCGAACTCTCCCGAGCCAATGTAGCCGACATCGTCAGCGACAATGACCTCACAGCAGCCCTTGACCATCAGGCCAAACAAAACTTGTTGGGATGCGATGAAAACTGCATGGTCAATTTAGCCAAGCAACTCGAGTGTACCCATATTGTTCATGGGTCAATCGGCAAGCTGGGACCAAGTATGGTTCTGAACATAACGATTTTGGACATATCCGACTCCAGTGTTTTGGGAAGACAAAGTCAGATCCTGCAAGGCTCAGGACAGCAGTGGCTCCCAGCCATCCAGCTCACAGCCAATCAAATTCTTCAAACACTCACAGGACCGGCACCGGGAGGCGAGACAAAGAACCAAGAGCTTATCGCCTCTCTAGAGAGCCTACGCATAGCACAGCGACCTAAAAGGTGGAATCTCACACTGAGTACGGGCATCGGTTATATGTTTTCAGGGCTTGAGGGAGCCGGCCTAACCAAGCCTCTATTTATGGGGCAACTTAGCTTCGACTACAGTCTGGAAAATTGGTTTTTACTCGGTTTCGAAACCACCTTCGTCCTTAATCAGGGACAGACTCAATCTGCTGATAACCTCACCAATATCGATGTTCTTCTACGAGGCTATTACGGCTCCATCCGTGCCATCTTTAGAAAGAGCACAGGCCTCTGGATGCCCTACGGTGGCATGAGCCTCGGCTTTGGATACATCAAGATATCAGACGACCGAGATGGTTCAGGAAATAATACAAGTGTGCTCGGCGGCAGCCGCACTGGACGCGGAAATGCAGGTTTCTTATTTAGAGGATTTACCGGAAGCCAATTTATGATCTCCAACGACTTTCTCATCGATGTTCAACTGATGATTTTTCAACATATCAACAGCCAATCATTCGAAGTTACAGATCCTGAATCAGATACAGAACCACTGTATCAGGGAAGCTGGGACAAGATTCGCGGAGCGGTACTCTTTATCGGGGTGTCGTGGCAGAGCTAACGAAAGAGCCGCCAGCGCAGCGCTTAGGAACGATTTAACAACTTACGAACATAAGTCGGCAAAGCAAAGGCTGCCATATGCATTTCGTCGTTGTAGTAATTCAAGTCGTTTGATTTCTGAAAATTCATAATACGTTCGACATTGATATCCGACCGAGGGTGCAAGCCACCCTTTGAGCAAAATGCTAAACTCCACGTGCCCGGCATATAGGTCGGCACGTGAATCATCATGCAATGAACGTTTTCTTCACCGAAAATCTTATCGAAGAATGTATAAATTTCTTGAAAAATAGGGACCCGAATACGCGGTGATTCACTTTGCACCATCAGGATACCCTTCTCTGCGAGCATGCTGTGGGCTTTGCGATAAAAGCTCTCAGTGAAAAGTCCTTCACTCGGCCCTAAAGGGTCCGTGGAATCGATAATAATAATATCGAAGGATTCAGGTTCACCTTTTTGAACATAATCAATGCCATCGCCAACAATGAGATTCACTTTCTCATGGTCGAGGCCACAGGCCGTTTGTGGAAGCCACTTGCGACACTGTTCAATAACCACATTGTCGATCTCAACGAGAACAATTTCTTCAACCTCTGGGTGACGTGCCATTTCGCGAACAGTTCCGCCGTCGCCCCCGCCAATCACAAGAACACGCTTTGGGTTCGGATGGGTAAGCGCTGCAGGATGGGTGATCATCTCATGGTAGACATGCTCGTCTTGCTCGGTAAGCATCACACAATCGTCTAGAGTAAGAACACGTCCATACTCATAACTATCGAATATTTTGACGTCTTGAAAATCAGAGCGTTCATGAAAAAGCATCTCACCTTTTTGCCGAAGCGAGAGCGCTAAATTTTTGTCGATCTCTGAAAACCACTGATTTTTGAGGCCTAAGGATTCCATCCAATTTACCTTAACGTTGTCTAAAACGTGTACCTTATGAAAAATTAACCACTTACCCGTGAGGAACGGACCAGGCGAACCGCTACGCTGGCTTGCAAACGTAAACGTACATTCTCTACTGCTCGAAGAACCCGGCTCTTCTCGGCAAGAAGGTCATCACGAACGGTCTCTTGCCGATGCATCGCATCACGCAGTTCCCCTTCACCCGCTTCGCTATTTTCCAAACGATTTTTCTCTCGGCGCTGCATACGCTCAAGGTGCTTAAACCGCTTGTCGAAAGCACTCTCTGCCAACGCCGT